>JAIRLW010000115.1 GCA_031259095.1 Planctomycetaceae bacterium
ATTGTTCGGGTATTGCCGGAAAGCGAATAATACGCAACAAGAATTTTTTTAGTCATTGGACTGTCCTTTCATTTTTAGGAATTTTTAACTTTTTTGAGTTGACACACGCAGCGAGTGTCAACGCTTAAATTTTTGGTATTCTGTAAAGATTTACCATTGACCTTTCGGAATATCTGCTATGGCGCATCCTGATTGTCGAATTTCATAGTATGTTTGATAGAGTTGATCGTAATTTTCGATTTTGTTGTTGAGACGTTTGAGGGTTGATTTCATTTCGTCAAGCCGTTTGACGAGTTGGTTACGTTGTTCGACTAGTATTTGTTTTCGGTCGGAGTGAGTTGACTCGCCTTGCTGAAAGAGCGCAACATATTCGACCAACGCCTCAACCTGAACACCGGCGCTCCGCATACATTTAATAAATCCGACCCAATTATTATCTTCTTCGGAATAATTCCTGATCCCGTTTTCGTTACGTTTTACGTTTGGGATCAATCCGACCCGTTCATAATAACGCAATGTATCGGGTGAAAGCCCGTGTTTTTTGGCAACTTCCGCAATGGTCATAACAATATTCTCCTTTCTGAATTTTCCGGTTCACCGCACCAAACGGGACTAATAATTTTTTGAGAGTTATCATTCTACCGCTTGGAGTTGACTCCAAGTCAATAGGGGGGGTAAAGAGCCGCCGACTATTTTATTGCCGAACAAATAGAAAATCACCGTAATCTCCTGAAAACATCTAATTTTTTGATATGATTCTCACTTCGGTCATGAAAATCGGGGATATTATGCGAAGAGCCGATTACCTACAATTGTGTCGGCACACTTATCGGCAATGAATCAGAAACTTTACACGGTAAAAAAATAACTCTTTATTTTGTCAAAAACTTCCTAAATTATTTGGAAAGTTTATAGACCAAAAATGTAATTTTTAACCGTGCGAAGTATAGAATGATCGTAACTATTCAGTATTGCGATGAATATTGTAGTTCTTCGTTGGAATTTTTTTAGCACGTCTATCCGGTAAACAACCTCATTTTCGACCTAATTTTCCGAACAAAACAACCTCAGTAGCAAATAGACAAGACACACACATCTATCTTATTACCTTATTGTTTCTTTTAATGAAGTAATAAGGTTGTTGTTTCTAGGAACTCTTTTGCTACTGAGGTTGTTTTGTTAAGAAAATTAGGTGGAAATGAGGTTTGTGGTTAATGCTCCGCTGGTTTATCAAAAAAGTAGATGCTACTGAATGGGTACAATAAATCTGCGGACAATTCTATTTTCTCTCTGTGAATTCTGTGTTCTCTGTGGTTAATAAAATAGACCGTTACCTCTGAATTATTAGAGATTCCCAATGTGTCGAAATCGCGGAATTATTCAGGAATTATTCCAAAAAATTTTTCCGGCGCGGGGTCTCTTGACATCTCATTCTTCTCATTTATAATGGGCGAATAAATTGGTTGAGCGAGTAACGGAAAACGGTGGAAAACCGTTGCGGACGCGCCACTGTAACCGGTATTTAATACTTGTACTTGTATTAAAGTCACTTGACACAACACGTTAGGGAAGGCTTTAATTCTAAAAACAACACCGGAAGCCAGGAGACGACTCGCTCTTTAACTCAGTAAGGCAATCTCGCGATAAAGAATCCTTGCGATAATAATACCGGTTTGTTCCGATATTACCGCTATTTCTCTATTGACTTGTTTTGTCTTGCTCTTTCAATTCCCTGTTCACCGCACTTGGAAACCGCGTTTTTCGTTTCCAGAAAGGTAAAGTAGTTTAAACATGACCGTCAATACTCTCAAATCACATTGTCTCGGTTTTCCGCGTATCGGTTCAAACCGTGAACTCAAAAAAGTTACAGAATCTTATTGGAAAAACCTCATCAGCCTCGACGAATTACTTGCCGCCGCTGAAGAGTTGAAACAAAAAAATTGGCAAACCCAAAAAAATGCAGGACTATCACACGTTGCAACCGGAGACTTCTCCTTTTACGATCATATTCTCGATACAACAATAATGCTTGGTGCAATTCCGCCGCGATTTACCGCGAATTGCAATACGCAAAAAAATTGTTCGGAAATTGATCTTGCTTTTCGGATGGCGCGCGGAGATGTTCGGCAAAATATTCCGGCAATGCAAATGATGAAATGGTTCGATACCAATTATCATTACATCGTCCCCGAATTTTCATCACAAATTTTATTGCCGCATCGGTCTTGCGGCATTGTCCGCGATACAAAAACAGCCGCTCAATTGGGTTTTTCACCAAAACCCGTTTTGGTTGGTCCGATGACTTATCTCGCCTTGTCAAAAAATTTCGGTAACTTTGACCGTTGGCAATTGCTCGATAATGTTATAGAAATTTATCAGTCTGTACTTCACGAATTAAGCGAATCAGCAGATTGGATTCAACTTGACGAACCGATTCTTTGTACCGATTTGTCCAACGAAACAAAAAATACTTTTCAAAAAACATATCAAAAATTAAACGACAATTTGAAAAATTCGAAAATTCTTTTGGCAACTTATTTCGGTACGCTCGACGAAAATCTTGAACTCGCTTTGTCATCAGGCTGCGCCGGTTTACATCTTGATCTTGTTCGCGGAAATAGCCAACTCGATTCTGTTGCAAAAAGACTTCCGCCTGAAATGATTTTCTCCGCAGGAGTTGTTGATGGTCGGAATATTTGGCGTACAGATTTGTCGTCTGCACTTGGAAAACTCTGGAAAATTCAAGCGGAAATCGGACGTGAACGGGTTGTTATTGCGTCAAGTTGTTCGCTTCTTCATTGTCCCGTCGATCTTAATAACGAAACTAAAATCGACAGCGAACTCAAAAATTGGATGGCGTTTTCAGTACAAAAATGTGATGAAATTGTGCTGTTGTCCGATTTATTGGACGGAAAAGTTTCAGAAAAAATTCTCGAAGAAAATGTTCAACTTATTCAGCAACGAAAAACAAGTCCGCGCGTTGTTGACGAAAAGGTTCAAAAACGTTGTGTGTCTGTTCAACCGGAAATGTTTCGCCGAAACGAAAATTATTCCGAACGGAAAAAATTACAACAACACCTAAACTTGCCGCTCTTACCGACAACAACAATCGGTTCCTTCCCGCAGACAAATGAAATCCGCGAAACGCGCCGAAAATTCCGTAACGGTGAAATCACTCAAACGCAATACGAATCGTTCATGCAAAACATCATCACCGATGTTGTACGAAAACAAGAAGAACTTGGTTTGGATGTTCTTGTTCACGGCGAACCGGAACGTAACGATATGGTCGAATATTTCGGCGAACAATTAAACGGTTTCTGTTTTTCGGAAAACGGTTGGGTGCAGAGTTACGGCAACAGATATGTCAAACCGCCGATTATTTTCGGCGACATTTCGCGAAAACAACCTATGACCGTTGCGTGGATTAAATTTGCCCAATCGCAAACCGCAAAACCAATGAAAGGAATGTTGACGGGTCCTGTAACAATTCTTTGTTGGAGTTTTGTGCGTGACGATATTCCGCGTGCGGAGGTTTGCCGTCAAATTGCGTTGGCAATTCGGGATGAGGTTGCCGATCTTGAGAATGCGGGAATTAAAATTATTCAAATTGACGAGGCGGCGTTACGCGAAGGTTTGCCGTTACGAAAGCGTGACGCCGACGATTATTTAACATGGGCGACTGATGCTTTTTGTCTTGCATCATCAGGAGCCGACAGCCGTACTCAAATTCACACGCATATATGTTACAGCGAGGTCAATTCGATTATTCGTTGGCTTGCGCGGATGGATGCGGATGTTATTAGTATTGAGTCGAGCCGGAGCGGAATGAAAATTCTGGAAGTGTTTCAGGAATTTGAATATCCGAATGAAATTGGTCCCGGCGTTTACGACATTCACAGCCCGCGTGTTCCGTCAAAAGATGAAATTATCGGGTTACTCAAAAAAGCGTTGCAATATATCCCAAAAGAACGACTTTGGGTCAATCCCGATTGCGGTCTCAAAACACGTGAATGGAACGAAACGTTGGAATCACTAAAAAATATGATCGAAGCCGTTCTGCATTTACGTAATGAAAAATGATTTAGGGAATTTCGTAATATTTCAGCGGACTATTTTTTTGATGTCAAAATTATTATCAACTCAACGATACTTGTTCTACATTAAAATTCAGTTTATATTTTTTGTATGATTCCGTAACTGTCTATTTTATTTTTCACCGCAAAATACACCAATAGACACGAAAATGATAGTCCCAATCTTTTTTTCGTGAACATTCGCGGGTTTCGTGGTGAAAATAAAGTTGGTTGAAACGATGGCGATACGGTTATGGTAAAGGCGGCTGAAATACTACTAATACTTTAATTCCAATTTGTTTGGATTCCAATTTAAAAAGGTTCTCCGTGAACTCTGTGGTTAATAAAATAGACTGTTACATGATTCCTTGTGTTCTTTGTGTAATTGTTGTATCTCTTGTGTTTAAAATTGATTAACATAGGAGATTTTTCAACACAACAATCACAACGTTTTTCACATTTCACAAAGGACGCAAAGATTTTAAAAAAGAAATACACTCTGTATGAGCAGTAAATTTACTAACAAATATTAGACCTTTTCTCTAACTTGATCACCGATTCCATCCACAACATAGCCAAGTGAAATGATAAGTCTTTTTAACTATTCTGTAGTGAGGTGAATATTGTCATTATTTAGCGGCAATTTTTTAACACGTATGAATATTCGGACAAACAAACCTCATTTTCAACCTAATTTTTCCTACAAAACAACCTCAGTAGCAAAAAGATACAACAAAAACTAACATCATTACTTCATTAAAAACGTAAACGAATAATGAGGTAATGATATTAATGATGATTACATAAAATTAGCAAATGATAGAATTAAATTAGCTTGTCAAGACGCAATGACACTATTCCAGTTCTAACCCTAATTGATCTCAATATTATATTCTATGACGTCCCCCTTTCTTTGGACAGAAATTAATACTTTGTTAAACAAATTTATTATCACATTTCTTTTCTGAAGAAGTGGTAAAAACCACCTCTCCCTAAAAGTTTTTTTCTTTTTTCCAACTGCAAAAGTCGTATTTTTTTTAACATCATAAACTTTTTTTCAAATTTTCCAAATAAATCGTGAGAAATTTTTTCAGACTGTTTTACATTTTGAGAGAATAATTATTGACGCCAAAAATCAAGAGGTAGGCGACCTTTCGCCGAAAGGTCGTCTACCTTTCCCTTACTCCTTCGATTTCAACACATTCCAAGTTTTTTCTCGATATTTTCGATTTTATTGAGACGTTTTTCATGCCGTCCTCCGTCAAAGGGGGAGACGAGCCAGATTTCGGTGATGCGATGAATCGTATTTTCGTCGAGCATATCACCGGAAAGGCATAAGACATTCAAATCGTTATGACGGCGGCTCAGTTCGGCAGCGAGTTCGTCGATAATCGGAGCGGCGCGAACTCTGGCGAATTTGTTGGCGGTAATACACATTCCAATACCGGTTCCGCAAATCAAAATCCCGCGATCAACCTCATGACGACTAACCCGTTGTGCAACCTCTGTTGCCACATCAGGATAATCAACCAACGATTTTTCTTCCAATGAAGGACCAAATTCTAAAATGTTATATCCTGATTGTCGGAGAAACTCCGCAATTTTCATGCGAATAGCAATTCCATGATGATCGCTGCCAATAGCAATTTTTAAACTCATAATAATAGTTGATAGTGATTAGTGGATTGTGGATTGTGGATTGTGATTAGTCCCAATTGTCCCTTATATCCCTATCGTCCCTAAATAATTTTTTTTGTTTTAACGAAATGTTTATCGAGGCAGAGTTCTTTTTCGGAAATGCCCAACGCAAGACCAACAAGATCAGAAAGATAATACACCGGTAAATCGAGTGGTTCTTTGTATTTTTTTTCGATTGCCGACTGTTTCATATCGAGGTTGACATGACACATCGGACAGGCAACCACCATACAATTGGCTCCATGTTTTTTGGCATTGCGTAGAATTTTGCCGGATAAATCGATAATGATAGAATCATCGGCTAAGGTCAAACCTGCGCCGCAACATTCGGTTTTGTAGTTCCAATCGTCAACCGGTTCCGCGCCCAACGCACGGAGTAAGGTTTCCATTGAAGAAGGATGTTCGCAGTCGTCGAATTTCAAATCTTTTGGCGGGCGCGTCAACAAACATCCGTAATAACACGCCGGTTTATAGCCGTCTAATTTTGTTGTGATTGTTGCGGTGAGTTTTTCAAGACCGATTTTTTGAAAAACCTGAATGAGATTGACGATTTCGGTTTTTCCCGCAACGGTATCTTCGACAATTTGCGACATTTCCTTACGAAGCGATTCTGAACTTCGCAATTCATTACCGACTTTAATGAGTTCCATCGAACACATGGGGCATGGCGCGAATAGTTGTTCGATACCGTCGCGTTCGGCGATTGCCAGATTACGGGCTGGGAGTGCGATGGCTAACTTTTTATTGAGATTATGTGCTGCGGTTGCGCCGCAACAAATCCAGTCATCAAGTTCCCGCAAACCGATGTGGAGCCGTTCCATACATGCCCGAACCGATTTTTCATAGTCGTAAGACGAACCGTGTAACGCACAACCAGGATAATAACCAAAGTCCATTTTCTTAATTTTTTTAATAGGTTGGAGTAAACAGCCAACAACCGTCGGAAACAATAGTGTAGGGCAATTTCCGCACGGCAAAACCAAAACAAGGTATTTTAGGGAACTTCTAAAAACTCGTTTTTTGATCGACCGAAATCGACTGAAATCAATTTCGGTCGAGGTTTTTAGAAGTTCCCTTCAGTGAAATGATTATTTTAGTCAATTATAAATATTTGACAACCAAAGAGATTTTTTCTTTTCACGATTATTTCAGAATGAGAGGTGGACGATCTGTAATGGTCGATTTATTAACCCCAGAGAGAACGCCGAGCGCGAAGTCCGCAGATGACGCTGATTTTCGCAAATTGTTTTTCAGTAATCTATCAGTGGATTTTTTATTTTTTCCTTTTAACCCCGCTAGGGGTGTGAAGTGCATAACCGTAGGTGAATCGCAGCGCAACCTACGGATCGGAAGCATCCCTGCCTTTTTAGCCCCGCATGGGGCGGGATTATCAATCGCCTCAATCATCATCTCACCCCTACCGGGGTTAATGTAAAACAAAATTTCAATGAAACCAAAATACTACTGAATAGATACACCTACTATTTATGTTTCTGATAAATGGCGCCGGGCAATATTTTATTCAGATTTACGAATAATTAAACCGATTGATGTTACAACATAACCGTTGAGCCAAAGTTTCAAGTGCATTTTTTTACGAAAATATGGCGGTAAATCTACAAAAGCATCAATAATTCCGTTACCAGTTGAAAGATCAAGTGGTAAAACGGAATAACCGCATGTTGTTAATTCTTGTACAAGTTTCAAAATATCCTGCTTACGAAAAATAACAAAATTAGGATTGTTATCAATTGTTTTTGTATCAGATGAAAGATTATATTCTGTAGTGTGAATAGCTATTCCGCCCGGTTTCAAGGTTTTCATAGAATTGATTACGAATGCAAGTCCTTGCTCTATTGAACCAAGATGTTCAAATGCGCATGACGACCAACAGAAATCAAAATCTGTAAGATCGTCAGGAATTGCATTCATATCTACATTACGAAATGAAACATGTTTGTTGAATTGATCGGGCGGACAAATATTGTTGCGGTTTAATGCAGACAAATCATTATTACTATGTTGTTCTGATTGTATCCAACCTAATTTATTGGCATTATCTCTATTTAAATCTGTAGCAACAATTTGACAACCGAGTTTAGCAAACAATGCCGGCAATGGTTCTATACCAACGGCAAAACCAAGACCGCGTTTGTTATTCGCGAGATAATTTCGTTCGTAAAATGCCTGAATAATATAAATATGCTCCCATATTTTACGGTGATAAAAAACATCATTGGGTTTATATTCTGTATCTACATAATTTAGTTGGGGGTACCAATATTGAAAAAATGACGTTTCAAAAAATTCCTGTTTTGTCAATGAAGATGTTGTTATCGACAAATCATCAATCGTAGGAGCCGCAACTGATTCTTGTGCAAAATTATATATAAATGGTTCGGTTTTATCATAAACATCAAGTAATTCTGGGGGAATTTTTTGTAATGGACTTTGCGGCGGTACTAACCCCAAACACTGCTTAATTGTATGTTTTAATGAACTTGGGACTAATTTTTTAATATATGTATAGAATGAAATCATAATCTTTATTTGAGTTTTTTGGTAATGATTTTTTGAGAAGATTTTGTAACTATCCCAAGACTTAGGTATTTTTTATTTTAATCATAAAGTGCGTTAATAACATTTATTAGCCGATTAATTTTTCAACAATCAGATCAACGCAACGCTCCCAACTGAATTTTTTCGCCTGTTCGAGACCTTTAGTAATCATTTCATTTCGTAAATTTTCATTACACAAAACTTGCATGAACGCATCGGCGAGACCTTCAACATCATGCGGTTCAAGCATAATTCCGGCATCACCGACAACTTCCGGCAATGACGACGTATTCGACGTAATCACCGGAACACCGCATTGCATTGCTTCGAGTACCGGCAATCCAAAACCTTCATAAAGCGACATGAAACAAAAACAACTTGCACCGCTATAAATAAACGGCAGGTCTGACTCTTCAACATATCCCGCATGAATAAAACGTTTTTTACAATCTTTACTCAAAGAGTTAATAGCATTTTGCGTAAATGTTGTTTTATTATAAGTTTTAGGACCGGTTAAAACAAGCCGTAAATCGGCAAATTTATTCGGATATTTTTGACAAAGTTTTTCAAAAGCGTAAATGACGGCAGCGGAATTTTTACGGTCATCATGAGCGGCAATTGACGTAATATATCGGCAATCGGTTGGAATTTTGTATTTTGTGAGAACGGAATGAATTTTCGTTTTATCCGCACAAAAATTAAAATGCGGCGAAACACCTTCTGGAATAACAATCAATTTATCTTCTGCGATAGGCGGATAGAAACGTTTAATATCTTGTTTTGAGTTTTTCGAAACAGTAAAAATAAATAAATCCGGCGTTAGGCGATCTGCTATTTCTTGCAACATAAGATGAAGGTCGTTGTTGATAAGCAATTCAGGGTGAACAAAGGGAATTAAATCATGAACAACAATTGCCTTACGAATTGATGACTTGACTGATAATTCAGGAATAAGCGGATGAAACGGTGAAAAGTATGCATCAGATTTTGTTACTAATTCATCAAAATACGGTGATTTTGGTAAAACTTGCCGTTTTTCTTTATTAGTAACATTTTTAATTTTTTTTGTAAAGTTTATTAGTTTTTTTAATAATTTTGATTTTGGAAAAAGTGAAAGGCAAAAATATTCTAGTTGTCCTAAAGAGGCGAGGGGTTTATTTTCATTTTTTAGTTTTTGTTTGAAAAATTCATCTGATTCGGAAAAGAGTAATTCTTTTTTTTCTTTACTTTGAAACGGTAAATTGAAATTGATATTTTTTTTAAGATTAGAAAAAGCGTTTGCTTCATTTTTGATGGAACAAATAAGGACAATTTCAAGATCGTCTCTTGTCATCAAATGTTTCAGAACTTCAAGAGTAAATCGCGGAACACCTGATAAATCAGCGCTAAATGCAAAAATCGCTATGTCAAAAATAAGTTTTTTCTTTGCCATAAGTTGTAATATTTCAGTGGAATTTCCGTAACTATATTACAATTGTATCGAGTAAAAAATTTTTGTGATCTATCAATTAATTATTTTCTCCACAATGAGATCGGTATAATGCTCCCAACTGAATTTTTTCGCCTGTTCGAGACTTTTGGCAGTCATACGGATCAAGCATCATTCCGGTATCGCCGAATACTTATCTTTTATTTTTTTGTTGTTATTATTATCGTCCTTTTGAGCAAATAGTATTTCGTGTTGTTTTTCAATTTGCTGATGAAACGTTTTCGGGAGCAACGCCCAATCATGTAAATCGACAAGAATTGGGATAGTACTGTTTTGGATTTTTTTTCTTAACGTTAAAAAAATATTCGGTGAAACCGGTAGTCCGTCGTATCGGCGTATCACTAAATCTAAATCACTGCCGTTATGGGCATTATTTGTAACTCTACTGCCATACGCCAACACCTCAATCGGTTCGGATATTTCACCAAATATTTGTAACAAAACTTGTCGATCTTTTTCACGTATTAACATGTTATTCTATTTTCTGTTCATTGATAGACTGTTCATTGATTGACTCACACAACTTGCGGGCGTCAATGATAAATTGTGGAAGAAGTATCAACGTTTTTTCCGCAAACGCAACTCCGTAATCATGAGTCGTAGAATTTCGGTTATCACGATATTGCAGCCATCGTTCGCATTCATCACTTGTAATAATACTATGCAAAACGGCATTGCGAAATAGTTCCTTGAAAACAAGTTTATCCACTGCCGCAGAAGAATGAAAATAAGGTTTAAGCATTTTTCGCAACAGTTTTCCGCTTTGTTCCAAAATAATTTCAAATTCCTTAATACATGCTGAACGATACATATCGTACAAAATATCATCTGTATCGGATACTTGTAATAGTTCCAATGCTTTTTCCAATGTTGCAATACAACGGCTAAAATAAGTTGTATCAATATTCATATAATTACCGGTAATCCGGAACCTTCATAAAACGGTATGAAACAAAAACATTCTTCACCTTGATAACGGCTATTGCGGTTAATCAAAAATTTCACTGATCTATTACTTCTTTTTGCATATTATATCAGTTAATTATTTTCTCCACAATGAGATCGGTACAACGCTCCCAACTGAATTTTTTTGCCTGTTCGAGACCTTTTGCGGTCATTTCATTCCGTAAATTTTCGTCACTAACAACACGCATAAACGCATTAGCGAGACCTTCAACATCGTGCGGATCAAGCATGATTCCGGCGTTACCGACAACTTCCGGCAATGACGAAGTATTTGACGTAATCACCGGAACACCGCATTGCATCGCTTCGAGTACCGGTAACCCAAAACCTTCATAAAGCGACATGAAACAAAAACAACGTGCACCATTGTATAAAAATGGCAGATCAATATCATCAACATATCCGGTAAAAATAATTCGTTGGCGCGTTGATTCAGGCATGTTTTTAAATACATGTAAAGCGTTTAAGTCTTTTCCATTATCAAGACCGGCTAAAACCAAATAAAGATTTTCAGGAACTTGCCAACCAAACGAATCCTTGGGGTTGAGTAGCAAGTCAAAGGCTCGGAGTACAAGATCAACATTTTTACGAGTATCTATCGAGGCAACAGAAAAAATATATTTTGAGTCATTAATAACATGATATTTTTTGAGAACATTTTCAATTTTGCTCTTGTCATAACAAACCGTAAAACAATCATTTGCTGCAAGCGGAATTACTGTTATTTGTT
>JAIRLW010000134.1 GCA_031259095.1 Planctomycetaceae bacterium
GAAATTGTCTTGTTGGGAAAGTTAGGTCATTCATTGTTGCGGAGACAACCCGCTATCGATTCAAAAAAAGCCTACCCGTAACTGCACGCAAAGCAGAAAAGGGTTAGGGAAAAAGTCTATTCTAAAACAAAAATATGTCAAAAAAATACAAAAATAAACTCTCATAACAAAAAAATTACAAAAAAACACGTTTTTAGAAGTTCCCTTAACTTTGCTATTGCATTCAAATCGAAAAACGTTATTATACCAATTTGCTGTTTTTAACTTCTCGATAAATATAATTGATAATTGAAAAATGTCATGACTTATTAGGCGTTCAAGCAAACGAAACAAAACGCCTAAAATATTAATGCATTGAAAAACAAGGATATTTTGGTGAATAGTTTTAAGAAATGGCAGCTTTTAACCAACCCTCAATTTCAAAAGAAAAGGAAAATCAAAATGAACAATATTTTTGTACTCACATCGTTTGTGTTATTCATTGCGGTTTGTTATGCGAGCGAAATTACATCTGCAAGCGAAATTACAATTGATAAAAATGATAACGCCGTCAACAGCAAATCGGTAACCAAATCTTCCACAGTTAATGTTGATAATACAATTACCGCTAATAACAGTACCGATCAATTACGGATTGATTCGCCAGTGTTGTTTGTGAAACGGCACAATTTTCTTGGGCTGCATATTTACGATACGTTTTATAAATGGCGGCCAGGCGGCGGAATTTATGTTCTTGAAAATCCGTCCGCTCCGCCAGAGCAACACCGAATCAGAGCCGTCATCGATTCCAAAACACCCGAAACACTCGGCGAAGGAATGTACAGTCATCCCGATCTCTCTTGGGATGCCAAACGGATTCTATTCTGTTTCAAAGCATCACAAAACAGCGGAACGTCCATTTATGAAATAGGAATTGACGGCTCCGGCTTACGGCAAGTAACCAATTGCACAACAAATTTTTGCAATAAATATAAGGGTGTTGGTAACGGTAATCACGATGTGATGCCCGCTTATTTGCCCGACGGACGAATCGTATTCACCTCAACCCGATTCAGCGGTCTCGTACCATGTGCTAATAACGGCGTTAATATTTTGCACGTAATGAACGCCGACGGAAGCGATATTCATCCGATTTCCGTTAATAACGTTAACGAATTTGATCCGTCAGTGATGCCCGACGGACGCATTTTGTTTGGACGTTGGGAATATATTGACAAAAACGCGTTGACACAACAAAGTACATGGACGGTTTATCCCGACGGAACCAACGAAACAGCAGAGTTTGCCAATAACTTGGTGTTTCCCGAAGCAACCTTACAAGTACAATCTGTTCCCGGCGCACCACATCTCGTTTGCAGTACATTTGCGAAACATAACGCCCCGCCGCGCGGCTCTATTGCAATGATTGATCTCCGTAAAGGTAAAGACAATATCGACGCAATTACTAATTTTGAACATCCCAAAAATCCAACCTGCGATATTGGCGAATCCTGTGATCCAATGCCATTGTCGGAAAATCTCGTTATTTACAGCGGACAACTTGCAAAAGGTCAAAAAAATTCGCTCATGCTTATTAACCGCAACGGAAAACGTGCGGTGATATTGTCCGATCCGGCTATTGATTTACATAATCCAATTCCGATTGTTCCGCGACCGATTCCGCCGGTTCTCAGTAATCAAATAGACCGCTCAAAAACCGAAGGAAACTTTTTTGTACAAGATGTTTACGCTGGCAACCCCGATGTTTCACGCGGTTCCATAAAATGGTTGCGGGTTATCGAAGAAACAAGCCGAATCAGCCCTTCGCCGGGGCCGGGCGTTTTGAATCAGACATTTCTTGTCTCAGCGGCGTTGGCTTTTAGTTCCAAAAATTATCTTGGCATTGTTCCTGTTGAAGAGGATGGTTCTGCGTTCTTTACAGTTCCGTCGGGCAAAGCGGTTTATTTTCAACTGCTGGATAAAGATTATAAACTCGTCCGCAGTATGCGTACTTTTATTCAAGCGGCACAAGGAACAACACGATCTTGTCTCGGTTGTCATGAATATTCCACGCCTACAGTCAAAACCGCCCGAAGAGGGAAAACAACACCAAACCGTTTACAACCTGAATCTTGGGGAAGCGGTCCCATCGATTATCCATCCATGATCCAACCGGTTCTCAATCAACATTGCGTTCAATGTCACGGCGGTCAAAAAGGAATCGCAGCAGGACTTGATCTGACCGGCGGTTGGACGGAATATTTCAATAATAGTTATGAAAATCTAGCAAGCCGCCGCGAAGTAATTTACATTGCACCGCTGATTGGCGGAATCGATTGTATGAATGGAACAGCTCATTGGTCGGCGCAAATTCTCGGAACTTACGCGCATGGTTCAGGCAAATCACCTCTTGCCGATCTTGTTATTTCGGGACACAAAGAACGTTTGCCCAAAATGACGCAGGCGGAACGTGAATTGATTCTTGCATGGATTGATTCAAACGGTTTGTACTACGGAACATGGAACTACACCAAAAACGGTTACACGTTACCGAAATGGCAAAAACTAAAATCGGCGTTAATTGATGTGATGAAAGAGGCGGGTTGCGTAACATGTCACGCCGACGAAAAAGGAAACGTTAAACGGTTTGAACCGGATTGGATCAATCTTGAAAAACCTGAATTGAGCCGGATTTTACGTGCGCCGTTGCAAAATTCATCGGAACCGGATCAAGGGTTTGGGCTTGGTTTTTG
>JAIRLW010000189.1 GCA_031259095.1 Planctomycetaceae bacterium
AATTTTTGCGTGAAAAACAGGAATAATTGGGGGACTCTTTATATCGGAAAGCAAACAGACCAAAAAAATAAAAATACTTAAAAATAAGGAGATTAAACTACTTTTTTTAAGAAAGTGCAAATACACAAAAGAACACGAAAATGATGTTTCTATTTTTTATTGTTTATTTTTCATTGTTTAAAACCTTTCGTGAACATTCGTGTTTTTCGTGGTGAACATAAAAATCATTGAAAAACAATTTGCGAAAATCAGCGTCATCTGCGGACTACAATATTGTTGCAAAAAAGCAACATCCATTAACGGAAAAAAATCAGGATGAAAATAATACCAAGAAACGTTGTCAAGGACAGGAGTTTTTGTGCCGTCCATTGTTTTCGTAACGACGTTTTTTGCACGAAAAAAAACAATAACGCAAAAAGAATCAAAAGCGGTAAACTCAAAGAGCCAAAATACAATCCGATTAATATTCCCGAATAAAACCAGATCATTTTGTTTTGATTATTGAATGCGAATTTTTTTGAAAAATTTTTGAAAAGTGTTGCTGAAAAAATAAAGGGACCAAGAAAAAGAAAACATAGTATGATGTAGTAAAAAATAATAAACCAGTTCACAGATTCATTGCCGGTTTTGAGATAAAGTACTGGATGAACAAACAACGGAATATGAAAGGAATACTGAATTAAATACGGCATGGCAAGCGCAGGGACGGCAATCGGAATGAAAAGCCGAAGAGGAATCGATTTTCCATCCTCTTCGATAAATCCGGCGGCTAAAAATGTAACGATAAGACCAGAAAACGTCAGTACGCAACAGAATATTTCCGGAATGGAATTATTATCGTTTCGTAAAAGAGCGAGCAGAGCGATTGTTCCGAAAACGCAGCCGCTCATCGCTTCAGCAACCGGATAGCGGATACTGATTGGTTCTTTGCAATCTCGACATTTTCCGCGAAGCAACAGCCAGCCGAATACTGGAACATTATCGTACCAACGAATCGGATGATTACAGTTCGGACAATGTGACGGCGGATCGGAAAGACTTTTACCTCGCGGCAACCGATAAATCACCACATTCAAAAAACTCCCAATACACATTCCGAAAAATGTCAACCAGACAAACAGAATAGATACAACAACAGGATCGGAATCAATCATAAATTTTGTAAGTAACGGTTCACGACAAATAAACGTATCGCGATTAAATTAACGTCAAAGTGTACACGACGCAATACCGATGGTCAAGAGGATTCCTCTAACTTCTTTATTTTTATAGGGACATTAGGGACAATGGGGACTCAAGGGATAAATAATCAAGATTAAGTAATTAAGGAAAAGGTATTTTTAGAGGTTTCCTAGAAACGTTATCAAATATCTTTACAGAACCGATTTTTGCGGTACAATGTACGCGGTACAATGTACACTTTCCAACCCAACCCCAAAGGAGAAAACCATGCGTTCTGATACCGTCAAAAAAGGCGATGCGCGTGCGCCGCATCGAAGTTTGTTACGCGCCTGCGGAATTGATGAAAAAAATTTCGATAAACCGTTTATCGCCATTGTCAGTTCTCACGTTGACATTATACCGGGTCATGTTCACCTGAACGAGGTGGCTCAATATGTTAAGAAATGTGTGATCGAAGCGGGCGGCGTTCCGTTTATTTTCAACACAATCGGCGTTTGTGACGGAATTGCAATGGGGCACAACGGTATGAAATATTCGTTGGCGTCGCGCGAAATTATCGCCGATTCCATCGAAACAATGCTCCAAGCCCATCAATTCGACGGAATGATCTGTATTCCCAATTGCGACAAAATCACTCCGGGAATGTTAATGGCGGCTGTTCGTTGTAACATTCCAACGATTTTTGCCAGCGGCGGTCCAATGGAAGCCGGTCGAGCCGAAAACGGTAAACCGCTCGATTTGATTTCCGTATTTTCCCAAGCCGCCGCAAAAATTAACGGCAAACTTTCTGAAACAGAACTCAACGAAATCGAACGCCGAAGTTGTCCGACTTGTGGTTCGTGCAGCGGGATGTTCACGGCAAACAGTATGAACTGCCTTTGCGAAGCCATTGGAATTGCGCTGCCCGGCAACGGAACAATTCTCGCAACAAGTCAATACCGGAAAATTATGTACAAAAAAGCGGCGAAGTTAATTGTTACCGCTTGCCTGCCGTCCGCCGCCGATAAGAAAATATCGTTGTTGCCGCGTGATATTATTACGCAACAATCTATCGACAACGCAATGATTCTTGATTTGGCGATGGGCGGAAGTACCAATACGGTGTTGCATCTTCTGGCGATTGCAAACGAAGCAGGACTTGATTATTCGATGAAACGGTTCAACGAATTAAGCGAAAAAACTCCAACCATTTGCAAAGTGTCGCCGAGTTGCGATTATCATATTGAAGATGTTCACAATTCCGGCGGAATTTACACCATTCTTGGCGAAATTCGGCGCGGTTGTCCGAATTTATTGAACGAAAAAGTGTTGACTGTTTCCGGTAAAAAACTTGGTAAAGTCATTGACGAGTACGATATTCGTTCACCGAAAGCGTTGGGCGAGGCGCAAAAAATGTACGCCGTCACTCCGGGCGGAAACCGAATCAATAAAGGAATGAGCGTCAAACAAACAGTACAAAAAGTATCCGATTTAAAATTATCGTTTGATCCCTACGATTGTATTCGAACTTGTAACAAAGCGTATTCAACAACCGGCGGTTTGGCGATTTTGTACGGAAATTTGGCGACGAACGGTGCGGTGGTCAAAACGGCGGGCGTGTTACCGAATATGCTGAAACATACGGGACCTGCCGTGATTTTCAATTCGGAACCGGAGGCTTACGAAGGAATTACGTCCGGCAACGTCAAATCCGGCGATGTGGTGATTGTCCGTTTTGAAGGTCCCAAAGGCGGTCCCGGAATGCAGGAAATGCTCGGTCCCACAACCGCAATTAAAGGAGTGAAACTCGACGATTCTGTTGCGTTAATTACCGACGGACGTTTTAGCGGCGGAACTGCCGGCGCGTGCATTGGACATGTCAGTCCCGAAGCGGCGGCTGGCGGTCCCATCGGACTTCTGAAAGACGGCGACGTCATCGAAATCGACATTCCGGCTCGAACATTGAATGTCAGACTTTCCGATGAAGAATTAAACTCAAGATCAATTCCGCAACATGAACCCGCCATCAAAACCGGTTATCTGGCAAAATACAAAACATTGGCAACCAGCGCAGATACCGGCGGCGTACTGAAATGGTGAGTTGGACGTTATTGTTACGTCGAGGCGCACGGCGTTAACTGTCTATGTTAATGTTGATAATGTTTCCCTTTTACCTTATTTTACTTTACACGGTTCTATAAACGCATCCTCATTTTCGTGTATGAATTTCTACTAATGATTTTCAACTACGAAAAACACGAATCGACACGAAAATTATTCTTCCCATCCTTTCGTGAACATTTCGTGTTTTTCGTAGCGAGGATAACATTCAGATTGATAAAACAAAAAAATTGAAATAAAAAAATTAGTATTTTTGTAATATTTTTACTAAATTGTCTGTTTTGTTAGGAATCTCTAAAAATTCGGCAGATTATTTTGTCCGTGTGTTTGTAGTTATACCGTTTTCATTTTAAAAACCGGTTTTATCTTTTCGTTTAATTCCGCAATTTAAGGTGTTTTTACATTTCAAAAACCGATTTTTAAAGTGAAAACGGTATATATCGTCTCCTTGTAGTGAGTCAGGAAAGATAAAAAGCAGAACAAATAATACAATATAAGTTTTCACAAATTACCTCTTAAGCAAGTTTTGTGTGGGAGCAATCCCACCGTTTCACATTGAAAAAAGACAATCATATCAATTGGACAAAATTGATATTTTGGTCAACTCTGTATTTATAACTGCACTTTCCTAAAATAACAAACTACTTTTTGAAATATTTTTTGTTTTTTACATTAGCCCCGATAGGGGCGTCAAGATTATAGCCCACCCCAACGGGGTGGGGTTAAGTTCCTCCCAAC
>JAIRLW010000220.1 GCA_031259095.1 Planctomycetaceae bacterium
GCGGATCAGATTTCGATGGCGAAGGATTGGCTGCTCCTTTTGGACTGTCCGACGCCGCCTTGGGGGATTCCGTCAACTCCCAATGATCCCTTAGATCAAGGGACTTTAGGAACAAAGACGCCGCCCCTTCAGGGCAAATACTTTTTTAACCTCAAACAATAATTCCACTGATCTATTACCAATTAATTAATGAATGAATTAAAAATCTTTTAGCAAACGATATTTTTAGAGATTCCCCTTTTTTACTTAAAAGACTTCAAATAGAACTTAAAAGACTTCAAATAGAGCCGTTTTTACCTAAATTCCGCAATTGGGTGAATTGCCAATAGTGTCAACACGCCCTAATCATTCAATCAAAGGGTTTAAGCGATATTAATTTCAGTTGATGCTTCACCGAAATCGGGAGCGTCGATTTTTTCCGGCGGATGTTCCGAGGGACCGGGAAAATAATAAAACGTATGATTTCTTCCGGCTTTTTTAGCGGCGGCAAGCGTTTTGTCCAACACCGCAAGAACTTCGTTTGGCGATTGCGCGACCAACGCCTCTGTAATCGCACACGTTAATTGTAAACGTATTGTTTCCGCACAGCCGTTTACTCGCAAGACCGCTTTGTCACTCCATTGCCGGAACCGTTCAATTTCCGCTATTGCTTTTTTAGGCGTGGAATTGACAATAGCAACCAAAAAACAGTTACCGGAATAAAGACCGGTCAGATTCGGTTGGTCAAACCGTTCTTTTAACCTATCGCTGAAAAATTTGATCATTTTATCGCAGACCGTAATACCATATTCTTCGTTTGCTTCGCCGAATCGGACAAAATCCAGCAGCGCAAAAGTAATCGCTTCTTTTTCATAACGTTTTTGTTTCCACCATTCGTGCAGGGTGACTTCGATACCGACTCGGTTGTAAATTCCAAAAGATTCATCAATAAAAAGCCGTTTTGGAATCATTTCCTCACGTTGTTCGTTAAAGATAATATGAACAAACGCACGATCCTGCATATCACACAAATGATGACGTGCAAAACGGAGACCGGCAAGTTCTTTAATAAGACGTGTTGCCCCTTCTTCGGGGTTGTCGGTTAAATCGAGATGATCGAGATTACTCAATGTTGTTTCGATTTGAGCCGACTGTTCCATATTGGCATAGTCGATTTCTTCGGCAAGATTTTTGAGATCGCCAAATTCGTCCAACCGTAATTTCATTTGTTCGGTGATACTTGCCTGAGATTCCAGATAATCCCGACAATCATCTCTTAATTCGTTAAGAAATTGCTTAACGTCTTCCTGAGTGATTTTACCGCGAAAAGAACGAATACGCCAATCGAGTTCGGACGCAAACTGTCCGCTTTTTTTCATCGCAATATTGAGTTTCAAAAGAGAAACCTCAATATAATCTTCCTGAATAAACCAAGTTTTGGAATCTTGCGCCAAACCGGAAGCAAGACTGTTCTCGGTTAATTCCGTATTGTCGGCTGACGTTTGATCGGAATTATTGTTGGTTTGCGGTAAAACCGATTTATTGTCCGTGCCGGAATGGGAATCGTTCGCAAGAGCATTGGACGAATTGTTTTTGCGAAAACCAGACCATGATGAAACACGTGTTCGCAGTTCATGCCAATAATCCTGAAAAAAAGGAAGATCAATCACCTGATTCAGAGCGGTTTTCCAATCCGGCGGTCCTAAACCAAAGTGAATAGCCGCATAACAGCCCAATAGAATATTGAACGTAATACAGAGAAAAAGAACAATAAAGATGAACACGGTTACTGCTATACTCATGACACTTTAAAATTCGGTTTTTAACCACAACATTTTATGAACAATCAACATTATTTGTCCCTATTGTCCCTAAAGTCCCCTTTTATAGGGACTTTAGGGACAATAGGGACTAATGGGACAAATAATCAAAAAGCAACTTTTTACTTTTACTTTTTACGTTTATGTTTTACTTTTATGTTTTCTTTTATGTTTGGAATGTTTTAGAATCGTGTTGATAAGGTCGTCGCGGTCGAACGGTTTGGTTAATACCGCGTCGCAACCCGCTTGAAAAGAATCTTCATTGTCGCCGAAATTAGCAGTCAACGCTAAAATCGGGTTTTTGAAACCACGATTCCGTAATTCACGTGTCGCCTCGAATCCGTCCATCACCGGCATTTGCATATCCATCAGGATAGCGTCGAAGATGTTACCGTTTTGTTCTGTTTCGGCAACTTTATCAAGCGCGAGAGAACCATTGGACGCCAGAACCACTTCCGCTCCCGCATCGCGTAATTTCGCCTCCGCAACCAATTGATTCACCATTCCATCATCCACCACCAAAATAGTATAACCCGAAAGCGGCAATGTTAAAGCGTCTTTGGGTACGACAAACGTTTGAGTTTCTTCGGATGAAGGATCGGGTTGCGTTTCAGACCGCGTAAGAATTGAAGATGTTTCTGAAACCTCGTTTGTGTTATCGGAGGCGTTCTCGGATGTTTTCTCGGATGTTTTATCGGAGTCTATTGGAATGATCTTTCGTTGGTCGGTATTTCGTTGATCGGGCTCAGCGTTACCGGACGTTTTTTGTTCGTCCTTATTGGCGGGAAACTTGACCGGAATCATCACCACAAAATTACTTCCTTTTCCTTGTTCGCTTTTAATATTGATGTCTCCTCCCATCAATCGGGTCAATCCGCGTGCGATACTCAATCCCAATCCCGTACCGCCATATTTTCGGGTTGAGGAGTCGTCGGCTTGGGAAAACGGTTTGAATAGTCGTCCGATTTGTTTTTGGGAGAGTCCGATTCCGGTATCCACGACTTCCATGACCAGAATCGGCACGCCCGGCAACGACGCTGAAATCCCCGAAAAGGTCTGAGGTTCCACCACAATCGAATCAACCTCTTCCGGCATTTTGACCGAAGTCAGTAAGAGCGAAGCATCCAGAGTTCCTTTCAACTTATGACGCAGTTGTCTATGTTGTCCGTTTTGGGACGAGAAAAACGCGGTGGATAATAAATTTTTCAATGAAGTTGGTGTTGGGTCTGACAAGGAGGACTCTAGTACGGTGGTCGAGTCCGCTTCAACAGACTCTGAATCGGTTGAAGCCGAAGCCGACAACGATGATGTCGGCGGCGATGGCAACGATGATGTTGGCGACGATGGTAAGGACGATGATACGGACGATCCTTGCATTGTACATCGCACCATGACAAAACCGTGTTCAGTAAATTTGATGGCGTTCCCCAACAGGTTAATCAATATCTGCCGAATCCGTGTTGGATCGCCAAGAATGATTTCGGGAATAGGTTCGTTCCATTCAATCCGAAACTCTAATTGCGGTTTTTCGTCAAGCCTAGTTTTCAACATTGTTTTAACATCATTGACCACCTGTTTAATGGAAATCGGAATTGATTCCAGCACGATACGGTTTGAATCGAGTTTTGAAAAGGTCAGAATATCATCGATAATGGTCATCAGGTCTTTACTGCTTTTCCGAATAATATCAATCATCTGATTTTGGGTCATTGGAATATTTTCACCGCTATTGAGTGCGGTCAACATTTCGGAACAACCCAGAATCGCATTCATTGGCGTTCTGATTTCGTGACTCATATTGGCAAGAAAAAAACTTTTTGCTTGAACTGCTGCTTCGGCGTCTCGTTTGGCGACTACCAGTTCTTCGATTGTTTTTTCGAGATTGACCGTATATTCCATGAGTTTATCTTCAATCTCGTGACGTTTAATCAGAAAAATCTGGATAGCGAAAAAGAGGACGAGGAACGATAGAAAAAATAAGTTGGGCCAAAAGTTGGCGTTATCGATTTCCCGATCCCATTCGTCGCCCCAAAAATCGACCCCTAACACTGCTTCGACATGACCGTCATCGCTGTAGAGCGGTTCGGCGGCGGACACCCAATATCCCCAATCATCTTGGGTCGGTTTACTACTGAAACCGGCAATCCCTTTGAATGCCGAAACGATTTCAGGAATATCTTCGTAATCTTCTTCATAGATTTCCCCTTTCGGCACGCGCATTTCGTGTTCACCTTCAAATTGACCATTCCGGTCGAGATCCGCCGGCGGACAGAGTACGAAAAAGAGTTCTCCTTTGGCGTTTTCGCGGAGTGTGTAGATGGACGCGGCGGACGAAACACGTTTTTGCCATTCGGACATGGTTTCCAACAGATGTTGAATATGGGGGTCGTCGTCGGACATTTCGAGCGTCATTTTTTCGTGTCCCATTTTGCTCAGGGCGACCGCGAATGATTTTGCCAAACCGGAAAGATTATTCCGAAGATTCCGTTTTGCCGTTTGCGTTGCCAGGTGAGTGCAGTACACCCCAATCGCCAACATCGTTAAAAGGGCAATCCATGAAACAAACAATTGAAAAAACAATGATCGTTGATGACGCATCCAAACGGTTAACGCGGACATCGACAACAACGCAATACAAACAAGAAATAAAAACGACGAACCCATTGTTAGTGGAGAGTTGATAGTGGTGAGTGAATAACTTGTTCTGCCCTGTTAGGGGCAAAATGTTGGCAACAATGTTGAATATTTCCTTATTCCGTCCCGTTAGGGACGATCTATTGGTCGATGTTTTGGAAAAAGGTCGCTTACCAAACATTGTTTAGCCATGATTAGTTAAGAGTTAGTAGTTAATAGTTAATAGTGAATAGTTAATTTATCATTTGTCCCCATGTTCCCAATGTCCTAATTGTCCCTAATGTCCCACAAAATTAAAAGGTTTTAAAGCACGGTCGAAAATTCCGAGTAGGTAGGCGATTGCCAAACCGTAATTAGTCATGGGAACATTGGCGTTTCGGCAATGCATTTGACGGCTCAGGATTTCGCGGCGGTTCCACATGCACGCACCGCAATGAATTACTAAATCGTATTCGGAAAGCGTGTTGGTTGGAAAGTCGTGTCCCTGAACGTGGCGGATTGCCAATTCTCCGCCGACATATTTTTGCAACCAGTTTGGTATTTTAACGGTTCCGATATCTTCGCCGATAGGATGATGCGTGCATGATTCGGCAATAAGAACTTTGGAACCCGGACGAAGTTTGGCGATGGCTTGCGTGCCTTCGATCATGGTTGGCAAATCGCCTTTTTGACGGGCGAAAAGAATCGAAAACGAAGTCATCATTATTGATTCGGGCGTGTAGGCGGCAACTTGGGCAAATGCCTGCGAATCGGTCACCACTAAGGCTGGCGGCGGTTGAATACGGGTTAACACTTCGTTGAGTTGAGCGTCCTGAACAACCACACAAGATTGATGAGCGTCTAAAATATCACGAATCGTCTGAACTTGCGGCAAAATGAGTCGTCCTTTCGGGGCTTCTTTGTCCACCGGAACAACTAAAACAATCATGCCGCCCGACGAAACAAGATCGGAAACAATCGGCGGCGGAGTTAAGAAATCTTCAGGGACTATTTGAATTAAAGCGTCGCGGAGTTCCGAAATTCCTTGACCGGTAGTCGCTTCAAAGCGGACAAACGGAACAGACAATTGGTCTAGAACCTCCATTGTTTCCGGCGACGGTTCCGCAAGATCAGATTTATTAAAAACAAAAAGACTTGGAACATTCCGTTTCCGCAATTCGTTGAGGATTTGCTGTTCAAAAACAGAGTAGGAACCGCCGGATTGCGCTTCGGCAGAGACCACAATACCAATTTCGGTTCGGTCGAACACTTCGTTTGTTTTTTGAATGCGTAATGTTCCGAGTGCGCCTTCGTCGTCAATACCGGCGGTGTCGATAAATTGCACGGGTCCGATGGGCAAGAGTTCCATTGGTTTTTCGACCGGATCGGTGGTTGTTCCCGCCAATTCGGAAACAATAGAAATTTGCTGACGGGTAAGCGCGTTCAAAAGCGAAGACTTGCCGACATTACGGCGTCCGAAAATACCAATGTGAAGCCGAAAACCTTTAGGCGTTGTTTGCATGACCGATTGAGAAAAAGAATAAATGTCTGTCTCCGGTTACAGACAAAACGCAAATTGTTCACTATTTTAATAATCAATCGAAAATAAAACAATAGGGATGAGAGATTATCGTCTCATTAGTCCTTAATGTCCCATTTGTCCCTATCGTTCCTATTGGGTCTTTACGGTTTTTGGGCTGTAACAACAGCAGACATTGTTTCAGCCGGAATAGCAAGTTTTACTTTGATAAAGCCTGCGGACTCAAGGTCTTCTTTAACTTCGTCGAAAGTATAAACCCGACCGGTTTGCGTTTCAACCAGCATGGAGATTCCAAAAAACGCTCCATCGGTCGGAGCAGTCCGTTCCGCGTTCATCATAAAATCCCGAACAGCAACTGTGCCGCCGGATTGGAGTGAACGAAACGTTTTCTTGTACAGTTCACGGCTTGCAGTCCGGTCAAATTGGTGAATGATCGCGCTGATCCACGCAAAATCAAAACCGTCCGGCAATTTATCATGATCAAAATGACCTTCGACCAAACAAATCCGACTTTCATATTCCGTTCCCGTAAACCGTTGCCGTGCCGCCGCAATGCCCACCGGAAGATCAAAAATGGTTCCGCGCGAATTCGGCAACACCTGTAAAAAGGCTAAACTGTAAGTGCCGGACGCTCCGCCAACATCAATAAATCGGTTAAAATTCAACAGACCGGCTTTTCGGAGCGCTGTGATAGTCGGCTCCACCTGCGTTTGGGCAATAGAATTCATCGCCCAAATGAACGACACACGATCTTCCTCTTCGCCAAGAATACTGGGAAGAGTTTCAACGGGAATTCCGTTTTTCACGGTTCGGGCGAGTTCTGCCCAGGACCGTTGAACACAAGACATGTGCCGAATCATTGGTATAAACGTTACCGGATTCCGGCGGTCGAGCAATGTTTGAAACTCTTCGACAACCGAATAAACCGTGTCGGAATCAGAATGACCGTTTTTTTTGCGAAGATAACCTGTTGCCGATAACGCATCCAATAAAACAGACATTCCGCGAATGTTCGCCGCACAAATTGCGGCAAGTTCTTGCGCGGAAAGTTGGTTGTCATGTTCCAAAATGACGGTGAAAATGTCCAGTTCCGCCGCTGCCGCAAGAACACAGGATTCCTGAAATGCCGTAGAGACCTGACGAAGACGATTAAAGGAGGATTCAATAGTCATGGGAATAATAAATAAAATGAATGGTGAATAATGAATGGTGAATAGTGTAGTAATAAACAATACCAAGTCGAACAATCTCAATTATACCAATGTTAGATTGTCGGGGAAAGTTCCGTAAAGACGCAATGCATTGCGTCTTTACGGAATGCATTGCGTCTTTACGGAATGTCGATCAACCGGCGCGACCGCTCTGCGAGCGGATTGCCTATCTTATTTATTGGTATTCGATGACAACGGGACCCAATAAACCGCTGGGTAGTAATTGGTCTTGTTTGTTGTAGAGTTCCCAACTGCTGAATGTTGAACGTCCGCCGGGAATCGGTTTGCCCTCAAGATACCATTGCGGGAATTTCTGAATCACGCCGTTTTTGCGGTCCACTTCAACCTCCTCAATAAATTGATCGCCTATCAATCGGTTTTGCAATAAATTCGTAACCCGAATCTCCAAACGGAATGATTTCTTTTTCACAACAAATTCTGTAATGTCAATCCGTTTTTCGCCATGCCATAATGTTCCAATTTTTTCGCCGTCAATAAAAATTTCGGCAATCTCATAAACATTTCCCAAATCAAAAATCAAACGCTCGTTTTTATGTTGCGCAGAATTTCGTTTCAAATCAAAATCAACTTGCACCGTTTTTGAATACGCCGCCGTTCCGCTGAAATATTTGACGTATTCTTCTTCCGATTCTGTCCACGAATTTAATTTTTGCAATGTTAATGTTTTCTGATTCGGAAACGTTAATGTCCATTCGCCGTTCAATGGAATAATCACCGGTTTAATAGTTTTAGTCAAATTTGTATTATCCGCCGTCCGCAAAACATAATTCCCGACTCTTCTGATTTGCAATGTCTCAATTCCTTGACGATCAAAGTCAAACTCAAAAACAGGCAATTGAATTTTCGTTGCCGAATCTTTCACAACATTTCCGGCAATCACAAGAAAACCTCCATCATTCGCAGACGCCGACTTTGTTACACCGTCCAACTCAAATTGAACCGTCAACCGTTTCACAACATTCGGCGCGGGATCGCCGCAAATCGCCGTAATTTCCGAAACATTGAAACCAGACTCGTCTATCATCGTCAACTGCCGAACCGCTTCCGTAACATCAATCGTTTGCGCGGGAACATTCGCCGGTCCGTAAATTGCTTGCAAAATTTTAAGCCGCGATTCTTTGGCTTTTGAAATCGAAAACAAAACTTGACCAACTTGTTCAACACGATCTTGACCAACATCAACTCGTTCAACATTATCTTGCTCAACACGATCTCGATCAACACGATCTCGCTCAACATTATCTTGCCCAACGCCGACTTGTTCGACGCCGACAACCGGATTCTCAACCGGCGGAATAGTCGGCGTTTTCGGGAACACAACGAACATCGATTCGTTTGCCTTCAAAGGCAAAAACAACATCGTTTTTCCATTGCGTTTAACATAAGACGGCGCGGCAATTCGTTTGCCGTTGAGTGGATTCCATAATTCGGGAAAATTTTCGGAACGGAAAATTGCGGTTGTGTTGACGTGAACATTTTCGGTGTTGGCAACAAAATAAATATCCGTTCCATTCGCCGTCCGCCGATGCGTCCAACTCAATTTCGACGTTGATACAAAATCCTGCTCAATACCTTTTTCCCGCAACACATTCTCCACCGTTTTACCAACAATTATTTTTTTACCGTCAAGCAATTTTGTCATAATTTTTTCAATTTGCTTTTCATCGTCAACATAATCCGCAAGATTAGGAGTCCGTTTGGGAATTTTCATTGCAATAATTGTTGCACCCGATTCGGCGAGTCTTTCAATTGTCTGAACAAGCGAAAGCGTCCAACAATCCGTGTTCGGTGTAACGAGAACGTTGTAAGTCATTCCGCTTGGCAGAATGATTTGTCCGTTGTTGACGGTTGCGGATTTAAGGGCGTGCAAGTTAATGTGATCCCAAAGGAACGAACCGCGCGGATGATTGGTGAATTTTTGCGGAACAATTTCCGGCTCAAGAAACGCAATATCCGCAACCGGCGATCCTTGACGCAACATCAATTGACAACGCGCCAAATAACGATGCCAATCGGCGGATTGATTCCACCAAGATTGCGTCCTTTCGTAATGCGAACCCCATTTATAATACATTAAACCCGGCGCGATATTTCCGGCGCGAGGCTGATGTGTTACGGCGTGAAAAATCATTCGGTTCGTTCCTTCGCAAAATGCGAGATCGCCGAGCGGTTTGAAGGTTGCCGGATGTGTTGTCCAACGTTCATTCGGAAATGCCGTGAACGCCTCCGACGGAACAATATTTTTTCCATAAACATGAGCGGCTGAAGCCATTCCGCGCATGGAATGTTGCAAATTATGATTTCCTCGTTGCGTCCAAAATTCGCCGGTCGGTTGATCGGCAACTCCGCCGTATTGCAAAAAATCACACGGCGCACCGTCATACGCTTCAATCGAAAACGCCATTCCATTTTTATTCGCTAAACGCTGAATTGTTCCCGCATAATTTTTGATAACCAGTTGCGAAACCGTGTTGCGGAAATCCCAGAGAAAACGTTGCGTATTTTCAGGCGAATCAATCTGATAACCTGCAAACACCGGCAAATAAGGAATAATATCGTAATGCGAAATTTCCTGAAACTCTTCACGCATTTTGGGCGTCCAGTTTTGCGAACCAACTTCCCACGAATCAATATGCGTTCCGACAAAAGTTTTACCCGCAAGATTTTTATTCTCGTTGACAAGACGTTGGATTTGTCCGTTGAAAAATATTTCGGCAGCTTCAACAGAAAGTTTATCGCATTCAAGAGCGTCCTTGCAACTAATCGGCGGCGGCAAAAGTTTCGTCCCCGCCGAAGTGTAACCAATACGCAAAACAGTGTATTTTGTGTTATCGGGCGGCGTCCACTGGAGTGTTCCATCGGGTTTCATTTTATCCGTAATGTCAACAATTTGATTTTTCGCAACAACAGGATTGTTCTTATCAATCTGCGGATTGGAAAGCATTGGAAAACTTGCGTTACCCGGAATGGCAACAGGTTGTCGTTTATCGGCGTCCGGAGGAGTTGGAAATGCAAGAACAGCAATATCTCTGTAAAAATTCAGATTGGTTGGAGGTTGTTTCAATTTATTATCAGCAACTTGTTTTTCAGCAATTTTATTATCAACAATTTTATTATCAGCAACTTTATTTTCGGTAACTTGTTTTTCGCTCCAGACGATTTTGAGCATGGAGTGTTCGGGTTTAATCCATGAGCCTCCTCCTCCGCCGAATGCTGCGCTTGCGAACATATTGATTTCCAGACCGAGCCGATTGGCTTCGGACAACATAAACGCGAACAATTCTCTCCATTGATCGGACAAGAAATCGGCGGGACCTCTTGGCGGAATATTCCCGTAACCAAGTTCCATAATCAATGCCCCGCCGATACCGACCTTTTTCATTGCTTCGAGATCTGCGGTAATTCCTTCTTTGGTAATATTCCCGTTTTGCCAAACCCAAAACGCCCAAGGACGATTTTCTCCAGCCGGTTCAGAAAATTCAGTTAAGGTTAAACCGTCGTCCGCCTTCGCAAAAACGCAATTTAACGTTGTTGCAAAAAATAAAAAAAGAATGGTTAAAATTTTCATTTTTTTCTCTCAAAATTATTGTTGATTTTTTTCGACTAAATTTCGACCGAAATTGATTTTGTCCGAAATAATTGTAACTATTCATTAGTGATGAAGCCGCACAAGGTCGCGCCGGTTGATATGCAGTTCAAAAACCAACCTCAGTTTACCTCATTTTTCCAACAAAACAACCTCAGTCGCAAAAAATACAACATTGGCGAAAATCTGCGTAATCTTCGGACTTCTCTCTCAATGTTTTTTGGGGTTAATAAAATAAACAATTGCCGATTTACCAACTTACTCAACATGTGAATAAATTGGAAATTCAAGAGAATCATTGATAATCTTGTTAGGGACAATCACCGGCAGTTTGCCCCCTCTATTCCAATTTTTTCTTTTTCTGCTAAAAAGGTATCAATCAGTTGCTGTAATTATTTGTCAATCAATCTCTAATCCGCCAATCAAATTATTATTTATTATTTTATGAGAACAAAAAAATCGCTGAAATAGTACCAAACTTTTCTAAAATAATCTGCGTTATCTGCGGACTATTTAAATAGACAGTTACCCCATAACGTCCCCTACGTTCCTTGAGTCCATTACGTTCCATTAACCATTTAACCAATTTAACAATTATGCAACGATTTATTTTTTTAACTTTGACCGTATTGTTTTTTACAATTTCGTCCGTTTATGCTGCGGAGAAAACTGTTGACAGGACAAATCCGATGTCTTCTGCCGAACAACTGATCAATCAAGGGTTACACAAAGACGCTCTTGATTTGCTCCGTCCCTGGATTCTTGATCCGAAAACAGCGGCAAGGGATATTCCAGACAAAGATCAGGCAATCGCTTTCGTTTGTCAATCGTTACAAAAACTTAACCGTGTTTCCGAAACCGATGAATTTCTTGAAAAAGCGGCGGAAATTCACCAAACAGATTGGAAGATGTTGAACCGTATCGCAACAACTTATATCAATGTGATTCAACATTATGGTTTCATTATTGACGGAAAATTTCAACGGGGTTCACATCGCGGCGGCGGTCAATGGATTGATACAACAGAACGAGATCGAATATATGCGCTGCGATTATTTGTTCAGGCAATGCCGTTGATTGTGAAGGACAATGATAAACAAAAAATCGGTTCATTTTTTATTCGGTTTGCTGATGCGGTGATTTTTAATAATCGTTCGAGAAATACCGCATGGAAATTACAATCGCTCACCGATTTGAATACCCTGCCCGATTACGAACCGCAACAATATTTTAGCAACAATATTTCAAAAACTCCGGTCGATGTTGACGGTAATCCTATTTATTATTACATTCCCGAATCGTGGGAAACGGCGAAAAATGATGGGGAACGTTGGCGTTGGTTATTGGATCAGGCGGAAAAACAGAATCCTGATTTACACAACAAAAATCTTTTACAATGGGCGCAATTTTGTCAATCACAATTCGGCGAACAAACCTTGCAGTCTTCGGGATTTTTTCGTAACAAAACAGTCGAACCGGAAACAACCGCAAGTATTTTGAATCTCGAAACGCTTGGCGATGATGAAACAATTGCTCAACTGGCAACCGGTATTAAGCGTTTCAAAATGCCGGACGAATTTAATTATATTGCTTTGTATAAGAAAATTCTGGAAACCGGCAACAAAGATAGTGAAATAGCTGCATTAGAATCTCTTGCAGCAATTTACAAAAATCGCCGGCAATTTTCCCGTGCCGCCAATTGTTACGAAAAAGCGGTTCAAAAATGTCCCGATGAACAAGGTAAAAAACATTGGCAGGGACAACTGAATCAGATTATTGGTAACTGGGGACATATTGAACCTTCCGGATCAAAGGTTGCCGGACTTCATGCGGAATTGCGGTATGTTTTCCGCAACGGTAAAAAGGTTCATCTCACAGCGCATCGGATAGACGATAAAAAATTGATTGAGGATATCAAAACGTATATTCAATCGAAACCGCAAAAAGTTGATCACAACAAATTACAGATTAATCAAATCGGTTGGCAATTGATTAACAGTAACGAAAAAGAAAGCCTGAAAGAAAAATATATCGGCAAGGAAGTTGCGAAATGGTCGGTCGAACTTCAACCTGCCGAAAAACATTTTAATCGGGCAACAACTATTTCCGTACCGATTCAACAATCAGGCGCTTATCTTATTCGTGCTAAAATGGAAAACGGGAACGCCGAATCGGTTGTTCTTTGGCTAAACGATACGGTTATCGTTCAAAAAATGTTGGACAATAGTTTATTGTATTTTGTTGCCGACGCCGAAACCGGACAACCTGTTGCCGGTGCGGACGTCAAGTTTTTCGGTTACAAAATTGAATATACTACTTCTCCGGCAGCCAATAACCGTCAACGTCAAAAATCTCAACCAACTTGGCAACTTGACAATATTACGAAAAAGACAGATGAAAACGGTTGCGTTATTTTGGAACGAAAACCAAATGATTTTTCTTGGCTTATGGAAGTTACCGCTCCTGAAAAAGAACGTTTCACCCATTGGGGTTTCAATAATATTTGGTTCAATAATTATTATGATCAACAATACCATTCGGTTAGAGCGTTTATTATCACGGATCGTCCGGTTTATCGTCCGCTTGATACGGTTAAAATCAAAGCGTGGGTTGGAACGGCAAAATACGATTTACCGGACACAAATGAATGGGCGGGCAAAACAATTCGCTACGAAATTTATAATCCCCGCGGTGAAAAGATTACAGAAAAGGAAAACATTAAACTTGATCCTTACGGCGGAATGACTGCCGAACTGGAATTACCGAAAGATGCAATGCTTGGAATTTATCGTTTTATAATTCAAGGTCAACAGATTTCCGGTCAAGGCGGAACATTCCGTGTTGAAGAATACAAAAAGCCTGAATATGAAGTTACAGTTGATGCGCCGAAAGAACCCGTCAAACTCGGCGATAAAATTACCGCAACAATTCAGGCAAAATATTATTTCGGTTCGCCCGTAACAGATGCAACCGTAAAATATAAAGTCTTGCGGGAAAAAGCAAACGATTATTGGTATCCGATACGTTATTGGGATTGGTTTTATGGCTGCGGATATTCTTGGTTTGCTTATGATTCGCCGTGGCTCAATGGTTGGACACGTTGGGGATGTTCACGCCCATTGCCGTTCTGGTTGCCGCATTATTCGGGACCGCCGGAAATTGCCGCCGAGCAGGAAGTCAATATCTCCGAAGACGGAACCGTAAAAGTTGTTATTGACACGGAAATTGCAAAAGAATTATTTCCGAACGATAATCAAAAATACACCATCACCGCGGAAGTGATCGACAAGTCGCGGCGAACAATTGTTGGAACAGGAAATATTTTAGCGGCGAAAGAACCGTTCAAAATTTATGCGTGGACGGACAACGGATTTTACAGACCGAATCAAAGAATCGCTGCAAGTTTCCAAGCCCGGCGTTTGGATGGAAAACCTGTTAGCGGAAACGGAACAGTAAAATTGTACAAAATTACTTACAAGAACGAAAACGTAAACGATAATGTTCAAACGGTTGCCCATGAAAGCGAAGTTCACACCGAAACGGTTACATTTAACGAAGGCGGAACAGCGCAATTGATTCTCAACGCAACAGAATCAGGACAATACCGTATTTCTTGTACATTAAACGCACAAGAAGGCGGATATGTTTTTAACGTTTACGAACAAAATAATCAACAAACCGTCAATCCGCATTCGGAGTCCTTTCAATACAACGCCCTCGAACTGATTCCCGATAAAGCGGAATTTGCGCCGAATGAAAATGTTACGTTGCGGATCAATACGGAACGTGAAAATTCGTTTGTACTTTTATTCGGGAGGGCGTCAAACGGAGTTGTTGCCAAACCGAAACTGTTACGGCTCAATGGAAAATCGCACGAAATTTCAATTCCTGTTGAACTTCGGGATATGCCGAATTTCTTTGTTGAAGCGTTGACGGTTTCCGGCGGCGAAGTGATTAACGAAACGAAAGAAATAGTTGTCCCGCCGCAGAAAAAAATTCTGAATGTTGAAGTCAAACCGTCCGCTGAAATTTATAAACCAAATGAAAAAGCAACAGCAGAACTTGTTGTAACAGATTTAGACGGCAAACCGGTTACAGGACAAATTGCCGTTTCGATTTATGATAAATCGGTTGAATATATTTCCGGCGGTTCTAATGTCGGTGATATTAAGACATTTTTCTGGAAATGGCGAAGACGTCATTCACCTCAATCGACAACAAATTTGTTGCGTTATTTTGATGTAATGCCGGAGCCAAACAAACCATCAATGCAAAAACTCGGTCTTTTCGACAATATGCAACATCCTGTTTATGCGATGGACGGTATGGCCGGTGGTATGGGCGGCGGTTTCCGTCCGGAATTTCAAGCGGAATCTTCAACGATGTCGGTAACACCAAGATCATCAAAGAAAAACGCAAGCGGAATGAGAAGTACGGGTCATGTAGAATCTCTCGGTTTCAAAGGAATGAATGGACTTACCGTTGAAGAGAATTTGACACTGCCGGCTTCCGAATCTGTTACAGAAAATATTATTGAACCGGCAATCCGTAAAAATTTTGCCGACGCCGCACTTTGGATTGGAACATTGGAAACGGACGAAAAAGGTGTTGCGAAAATTGAACTCGATATGCCGGAATCATTGACAACATGGAAAATCAATGTCTGGACAATGGCAACCGGAACACGTGTCGGTTACGGTAATTCCGAAGTTATCACACGTAAAGATTTGATTCTTCGGATGCAAACGCCGCGATTTTTGATCGAAAAAGACAAAATACTTTTAACGGCAAACGTACATAATTATCTGAAAACGGAAAAAGATGTTCAGGTTGTTTTAGAAATTGACGATCATCTGGTCAATAACTCGCCGCAAAATATTACGAAAATCAAGATTGCGCCGAACAGTGAATCGCGGATTGATTGGCTTGTTGAAGCGAAAACCGCCGGTAATACGGTGATTCGGATGAAGGCGTTGACTGATGAAGAATCGGACGCAATGGAAAAAACGTTACCGATTTA
>JAIRLW010000246.1 GCA_031259095.1 Planctomycetaceae bacterium
GAGTCCATCGGTATTTCCGTCCCGCAGGGACGATTCACCAAAAAACGTTATTAACCGTATGTTTCAGCATACGGCAAGCAGCAGTATTAGCCTAAAGTCCTGCAAGGACGACACTGATGGCGGCGTGCTGATGTTAATATCCTGTTCAAAAAAAGTGTCGTCCCTAGCGGGACAAAAAAATATACAATGTTATTTTTTTATTACAAAAACAGAATTTTAAAGTGTCATGAGTATAAAAAAGAAGCATGTTACCAACGATTACCCGGCATGATATAATCTTCAAACGCTTTCCAGTTTTCGTCCGTGATTTCCTGAATCGTACACTTTACAAAATAACCATCCGAACTCATCTGTTGTTGCCAACTCCGTGTAGGTGATAAACATATTCTTTGGTTTAGACAACGTAATGAAATTGGACTTCTCTCTGTGTATTCAGCAGCTGTTGCAAAATCTGACCAACCAAACCCCTGAAGTTCCAAACGAACAGTATCGCCATATTGCCACGCTACAAAAAATGATATTCCGGGAAAAACCGTTTTGACCGCTTCGCTGGAATAATGTGAAACAGCTTTATTTGTGTTAATATAAACGGAAACATTTTGTGTTCGTTTAGATGCAAATCCGCCGTATTGGTTTATTGTTATCGAATAATTGCGGCGTTCTGTAAACTGTTTTGCCAAATCAGCGGCACGTTTCATTGCGGACGCTTCGCTCTGATTAAGACGATTTTCGTACTTTTCAAGAAAATTGAAAATTCGTCGGCTCTTTTCCCGAAGCGATTCAATATTTGTTATTGCAATCTGACCGATTCGGTTGCGTTCCGTTTTTATTTTCCCGTCTTCGTATTGTTTTTGTAATTCACGAACCTCGTCTGCCTGTGCCGATAACGGATAACGGGAAAGAAATTGTTCCGCCGTTTCAGAAAATATTTCGTTGCGCGAATCAAAATAATCACGAACACGCTTAAACTCAATTTCAACCGATCTGTTATCAATTTCGGTTTTAAGTTTATCGAGTTCGGTTTTTCGTTCTTCAACGTCAATATTATCGAACTTTTTTAATTCTTCACGGATTTCACTTAATGTTTGTTCGTCGTTGGTTTGATTGATTTTATTTTTGAAACGGTTCAATTCGGTATCAATTATAATATTACGCTGATTGACAATTTTATTAGTTACAGGAAATTGCGTTTGTTCCAGTCTTTTCGTTGCTATAATAGTTTCGTCGCACAAAATTGTCCATTGTTCCTGCTCATGAACCTGATCAATAAACTTTTGTCCATAGAATACCGCTGTAACAGATGCAAGGAAAATAAAAGCAATCAATAGAAAAACAAAACAACAACGTTTAAATTTTCGCGACGAAATTCTTGCGGAACGTTCCGCAATCCAACGAAACATCGGTTCATATCCAAATGGTTTGATTTGTCCTTTAACAGGTTTGCCGGTTTCAGGATCGGTTGTTCCAACGGCGGAGAGTCCGAAATAACGAATGTTTTTAATATTTGTTCCGTCACGAAGTATGTTTTCAAAATTTTTCCAACGGCAGTTCAGAAATTGCCGGACAACACGGCTTCCGCCATTAGAATAACGAATAATCTGTTGATAAAACGGCGCGAGATCACATTTTGTCATACCGATACAAATATCAATATTCCTGTTACGCGATTTCGCGGTCTTCTCATGATGTTGAACCGCTTCGTAGGCGGCGTTAAGATGAGCGCGAAATTTTTCACGAATTATTGTTTGTTTTTCATCATTACTATTGGAAATATCTGTAATGTCAATGAGTAAAATAATAATATCGGATTCCAAAAGATGACTGCTGAATTGCGCTGTCCGCTCAGGCGTTACCTCATTAATCGCGTGACGGAAATCCTCGCCGGGATAATCCACCGTCTGAATATTCATAATAATTCGGCTTCGCGGAAGATGTAAATTGAAATTCAAAACAGACGTGATATTGGTTGGCGGCGGGAACATTCCGTTTTGAAACGCCCGATCAAGCGAATTTAAGTAACGCGCCGTCTCGCTGTCCAGAGGATAAATTTTGAGTAACGCCTGAAGAGGATCAAAACCAAGAAAGGCAAGTCCGGCAAGAAAACTACTCTTACCGGCTCCTTCTGATCCAAGAAGTGAAACGCGAAAAATATTTTCGTTATCTAAATTGGAACAAATTTTTTTATCATTATCGGCGGAAGACATTATGTGCAATTGTAATTGTAATTTTCTGATTAATTGTAATTGTCTATTTTAATTTTAATCCATGTGCATAACCGCAGGCGGAGCGCAGCGCAACCTACGGATATCGGAATTGGAAAGTAGAGACGCAATGCATTGCGTCTCTATGATTCTTGATACACATGGATTGCCGACCTGCGGTTTATTCCGGCAATGGTTTTCCTTTTGTTTCGGGACCGAACCAGGTAATAATGATTCCGAAAATAAAAGTAATCGACATTGCCACACCTGCGTAACGAATTGGTTCGGGCGCATCGTAGAAAACGTAACTCGTCAGCAATCCCAACCCCATCGGTCCTGTTGCCGCAATAAA
>JAIRLW010000294.1 GCA_031259095.1 Planctomycetaceae bacterium
TTTTAAGGTTTCATGAAATTTCAAACGCCGTACATAATATAAAATTTGTGCAAGTGTTGTTGCAAGTATTTTAAGATTTTGAATATTTTTGTCATATTTAAACTCAAATAAAACATTGGGTGTGTAGAGATCGTGTTTATTTTTGGTATCGTAACGAATACCAAAATATTCAGCATAAATTGCCTTGACCATTTCTTCATTTGCCGCTTCGTTGAGACGACCTTTATATTCTTCGAAATTCATTTTTCTTGCGCTTTCATTCTGAATATTGTCATACAAAGTGTTGATTTTATTTTTGAAATAACAATAATGTCGGCGTGACTTTTTTTTCAAATTGTTTTTTTATCTACACTTTCTTAAAAATACAATAATTAATTTGCTTAAATTTAAGGTTTTTGGTAAGGTTTTTTGGAATTTGATTTTACATTGAAAACAAAAAAATAAGTCAACCGGAAATTATTTTAAACGTTCAGCGGTTGACCATAAACCGGCGGATGGAGTGCTGATGAAGTAAATTTCTTCACCGTCCGGCATGGTGTTGAATCCGTTTTTCAATTTCGCCGGATCATAACGTTTTACGGTTTCGTTATAATCTGCGTAACCGAAATTGACAAGATTCATATTTTCCTTTGAAACATGTCCTGGAGCATAGGTAATGGTGAAACGCCCTTCGGAAGAACCATGAATCAAATGAGCCGTTCCGACTGCAAGGTCTTTCAGATCGCCGTCTTCGGGACATTCCCGATACAATTTCATTACCTTTTCGGTTCCGACATAACCGTATTTTCGTATCAGTGCATCAATTTCCGGTTGTTCGCCGAACCGTTTCAGACCGGGCGCAATAATCAACAGTTCACCGTTATCCGCCATTGCTTTTCTTGTACGGTAAACTGCTTTGTTGGCAACCCACGTACTATAAAATTCATCACCCTGCATTACCGCAACAACTTTTTTCAACGGCGGTACAACAGTGATATTTTGCTTCTGCGATGCGCGAGCGGCAGCAAGATATGTGTCAACATCTTCTCCGGCGTAAACGCCGGTGTGAACCAATTCGCCGAAATTATTGTACGCCATAACCACTTGAAAATAGGCGTCAGGTAAATGTCCTAAAAATTCGGTTTCCGCTTTGTTGTAACAAGCACGAAGCGGTGTGGTCAATGTTCCGAGATTGTTTTCGATTCCGCAACACGCCGCCATTAAATGTGACGCACAAATCATTTCCTTGCCGCCGAGACCAATGAAATAATTTTTGTTGTGATTCGCAAAACCCAACACCTCATGCGGAACCACATGACCAATATTGAGAACAATATCCCATTTTTCGTCAAATAATTTTCGGTTAACCGCAACAGGAATTGCCCAATCAGCTTTGCCTGCTGAAATTTCGTTAACAAAATCAGCGGGAACTTCACCAACAATTTTGGAATCGGTACGCCAATTATGTTTATCGATTTTTTCTTCGGGAACCGAACCGAACATCCAACGGTTTTGTTCCGGCGTATGCGGAACATGTTGACCAAGCGTGGGAATCAACAACACCTCAGCATCTTTAGCGAAAATTTTGTACAGTTCTTCGGTAATGTAACCGGCTCCGCTGTGAGCGCGGGTAATATCCGGCGGAAGCAACAAAACCCGTTTAGGATTCCTGCAAATCCGCTTTTTCGCTTCGTCAGCGAATTGTCCGGCAAGATTGAGAACGTCTTGTTTAGTTAAAGTTTTTTCTTCTTGAAACCAAGTCATCGTAAGTTTAAAGGGTAATAAGTTCCAAAAAAATTGGAAAGTTTGTAATTGATTTAGGGACTATAGGGACATGAGGGACAAATGGGATTGTTAAAAACAATTCCGATTAATTTATACTACAAAATCAATAGACAGTCAAGGGTAACTGTTTATTTTTATAATTGTTTTCGTAGTGATAAAAGGTGTTTTTCATCATGCCCTGAAAGGGTCATAGGATGATAGCCCGCCCCAACAGGGTGGGTAACAAATAATAAAAACCTAACCCTGAAAGGGCGACAAGATATTGATGGTGTTGTCATTGATTCTACAAAAAATGATTAACCGTTTTATTTGATACAATATTCGGTCGCCCTTTCAGGGCTAAAATGACGATTTTGTAATACCTGAACAAAAATGATAAAATAGACCGTGTACCTGTCAAAGGGATTCCGTTCGTAATGTCAGGGAATTTCTAAAAGCCAAAATATCGTAACCATTTTTAACATAATCAGAAATATTCGCATATTATTCTTTATCGGGTATCGGCGGTTCAATAGGTTCTGTTTCCTCGTTTATTTCTTCGTCCGGAAGTCCTTCAAACACCGGATTATCAGAGGGAGTAAAACGGCATTCGGAAAGACTGCGGAACCATGTCTCCTGATGTTTGGCAAAATTTCGGGTGTTCTGTTTAATCAGATCAACAGCCTGTCCGTATTTCATTTTGCCGTCCAGATAATCGAACAATTCCTTATAACCAAGCGCCTGACTCGCGGTTTTACTAATCGGAATTTTTCGTTCCGCTAATTGTTTTACTTCATCAAGAAAACCTTCGTAAATCATTTTATCAACCCGCTTATTGATTCGGGCATACAAAACCTCACGCGGCGTTTGCAAAACATACACCTGACATTCCGACGCAGGAGTTCCAATCTCAAACTGTTTCTGAAACGAACTAATCGGTTTTCCGGTTTTTTCGTACACTTCCAACGCCCGAACAATCCGGCGAGTATCATTCGGATGTAACCGTTTGGCAGTGACCGGATCAACTTTGGTCAACAGTTGATGTAACATCTCCGGTGGATGACCAACCATTTTTTTCTGAAGTTGCACCCGAAACTCAAAATCAGTCGGCGGTCCTTCGAAAACACCGCGCAACATCCCTTTCAGATACAACGGCGAACCGCCAACAAAAAGAACTTTTTTACCGCGAAGTTGGATTTCATCAATCTTATCGCTGGCATCACGAACATATTGCGCCAACGAATATTCTTCACTGGGATCGATAATATCAATCATGTGATGCGGAATTCCACCGCGATCTTCCGGCATTACTTTTGCGGTTCCCACGTCCATTTCACGGTAAATCGCCATTGAATCCAATGAAATAATTTCCGCGTTCAGCCGTCTGGCGAGATTAATACCGATCTGGCTTTTACCGCTTGCTGTTGGACCGGTCAGATACCAACACGATAATGTCAATCGACGAAATCGCTCCCAATCCCATTCATCCATAACAATTGTTCCTTAAAATTACATAAAATGTTATACCATCATCGGTTCAGTGATAGTCTTCGGCTTCGACAGTGAAACGGTATTATATCTCATTCATCGGCAACCAACCAGACAGGGAATCAAAGACAATAATATTACTCCCTATTTTTTCAGATGTTTACCAAAAAAATCGAGGATTCTTTTTTTTGTTTCAGGACTTTTGAACAACGGAGAACCGTGACCGCCTGACGAAAGTTCAATAAAATCACTTTCAACTCCTGATTTTTGCAACGATTCGTGTAATCTTTTGCCTTGCTCCATCGGAACCCTTTCATCATCAATCGCATGAACAATCAGAAACGGCGCCGCATTTTTTGTAACTGTATGCAGCGGACTTGTCTTTTCGATAATATCCTGATTGCCTGCGTTTTCGCCGAACAAACCTTTTGCCGATTTTTCGTCCGCACGAAAAGTCAGAAAATCACTCGGTCCGCAAAAATCAACGACAGCCTGAACAGTTCCTGATTGATCAAGATTTTCGCCTTGATCAAATTCCTTGACATGAGCCGATGTTCCCAATGATGACGCCAAATGTCCGCCGGCTGATGATCCGATTGCTCCGAAATGTTCCGCGTCAAGATTATATCTTTTCGCGTTAGCACGCAACCAACGAACCGCCGATTTACTATCGATGATCTGTGTTGGTAACAAAAATTTTGGACGCAAACGGTAATTGATTGCGGCAACCGCATAACCATTTTCCGCCAAAAAGCGCGACCATTCAACAAATTTTGCCGAATCCTTACTGCCGCCTATCCAACCGCCGCCGTGAATAACAATGATTAACGGAAATGGTTGTGTTGCCGTCTGATAATTTTTCGGCAGGTAAAGATCAAGTTGTTGATGAATCCCGCCGTTTTTTATGTACGGAATATTTTCAAGAACAATAAACGAATCCTGTTCTGTTTGTTTAACCGGAACCGTTTTTTGTGTCGGCTTATTTTGTTCGGTTTGTTTCGGTTCGATTTTCTTTTGCACGGTTTGTTCAGCCGGTTCGGGTGTTACGGATTGATCCGCAATAAAGTTGACAGGCGAAATTAAACCGGTCAACACGGAAAAAATTGTTTCGCCTCCGGAATTTTTACAGATTTTATAACTGAAATTCGGTCTTGAATCAGCGGCAAAAACCGGAGTCCAAGACGTCAACAATGGTACGCTGATTACAGTGAACAATACCGTAATCGTAAAAAATAAACGTTTCATTTTTCGCCTTTTTGGGTTGTGAGAATTGTTATTGTAAAGTTGTTGAAAACCGGTTTATTGTATCATTTCCAGATATCAATAAGAACCGAATTTTCAAGTTTTAACCACAACGTTCTATGAAAAAATCATTTGTCCCTAATGTCCCTTTAGTCTTTAAAGTCCCTCTAAAAAAGGACTTTAAAGACTAAGGGGACAAATAATCAAATAATTAATTAATAACTATTTGTTTTTGGCAAATGATATTTTAGAGATTCCCAATTACTTTTTTACACTTCTAAGTAATTGATAGACTCTGGCTGTTGTCAAATTACATTGTTTGGCAATCAGTCTTGCTGTTGAACCGTTCTTGCGCATTGTTATGATTCGTTGAAGACGACGTTCTTTATATTTTTGCAACACCGTTTTTTGTTTTTTGGACGCAGTGACTGGCGGTTTTGGCGGAATTTTTTTACGTTTTGGTTTCGCCGGCGGCTGGTTCTTTCGGCGAAGTTCCCGTAGAGTTCTGAAATCGGGAACCGGATTTTCGGCGACTTTGTTGTAATTGCTAATGATTTCGTTAACCCGATCTTCCGAAATTTTATATTTTTTCGCCAACGAGGTAATTGTTTTTCCCGCACACCGGTCTTTGATAAGAGCGATATTGCGTTTTGCTTTGGTTTTTTGTGTCTTTACCTGCCTACCCATCGTACGCACATCATTAGCAATCGTATGAGGGTTGGCATTCAATAGTCCTGCAATCCTATTACAGGAACAACCTTGTCGGTATAACTCCAAAACACGACGACGGCGAGTTTCTCTTTTCCGTTTACGGGCATTAGACAATTTGTTTTTAACTTTTTTTGACATTAAAATCTCCTATTGGTCAACAAGTCTGTGGACACGATATTTAACATTTTACTTTTACAATTAACTCTTTATTCCTGAAAATCCGGTTTTTGGGAATACAGAAAACAGTAAAAACACGGAAAAAGTAATCACCGAAATCATGGTATTTCGTATTATCACCTTGTTTCCATGTTTAAAACATTCCTGCCAAAAATAAAAACCAAATTCCCAAAAATATAAAAAGTATGGAAAAAATTAAACCATTAACTTGTTCCGTTGTCAACATTATCTAGACCGACAATATTGTAAAGAGTAAAAAAATTCAAAATTTCCAAATAAATCGTGAGAAATTTTTCAGACTGTTTTACATTTTGAGAGAATAATTATTGACGCCAAAAATCAAGAGATAGGCGATTCTTATATCAGGTAGGCGACCTTTCGCCGAAAGGTTGCCCACCTACGGTTGCGTCGGGCAGGCGGCTTGTCGCTGAAAGGTCGCGTCGGCGATAGCCGACTTGCTCCTGAGAACGGGAAGAATGAGAATTGCCTTTATTTTCGGTCATTGGTGTTTACTGTGTTGTATTCGAATAGTTTTTCTAATCGGAAAAATCGGAACTTTTCTTTTGATCTTTGAAAAATTTTTGCTTTCATCATTTGACAAGTCGCCATTTACGGGGAATACTCTCATACTATGTCGGTGACATGAAGTTTCAGGTTGCCGTACAATATAAACTGAGATTACGTACAAAAAAATTTTTATCTCGTGTTGAAAATTTTAATTTGATAAAGGAATTACCATGAGCGCTATTTCATCATACGGATCGTATGCGAATTACGGAACGGTCAGACAAGGGGCGACGTTGTTTTCGTCTTCGCAGTTACAACAACAAAACCGTAGTGCCGTGTACACTGCGTCCAGACAGTCGCAGTCGTCTGGAGTGTACTGTGCAACCTGTAACAGCGGATCGGCAGCCGCCAGAGCGTCGAGTCCGACTTCAACCTATTGTCCAACATGCAATAAGAACACGTCAACGAACACCAGTCTTACGTTGAACACTGCCGCACGTTCCGGCTCCGCCGCCAACGCCGGTGGAAGATTGATTTCGGCTTGCCCAACCTGCGGCGCAGCATACGCCAGAAATCGGTAAAAAATGTTACTATCCCTGTTGCGTAAATTGTATTTGCCGGAAATAATTTTTCAATGTTACTGAAATACTGTAACCGGTATGGATGTAGAACCGTTGGTTGATTCAGATTGTGAATATCTGTTCGGCTTCAGAATTTTATGGTTAGCGAACCTGCGAATCAGTTTTCAGAACATCAGTTTTCGGAACAGACAACTAATGTTGTAACAAGTCAAGGTCTGACGGTAGAACATTCCGACGGAGTCCGACGAAATTATGAACCTGAAGAGTTGATTTCGGACCTGACGCTCAGCATGGTTGTCGGCGTTGGTTCGATGTTGGCGCAACGGTTGCTCGACCATTTCGATAACGCAGAATCGGTTCTTAACGCAACAGAATCACAGTTACAGGAAGTGGACGGAATCGGTTCTAAAATCGCCCAAAATATTTCACAAGCCCGTTCTGTTTACCATCCCGAAACTCTTATTACTCAATGCCGGACAAACGGTATTGAGTTGATTTCGAAACAGGATGCACGTTATCCTGAATTGTTGCGGACAATCGACAATCCGCCTCGATTTTTGTTCGTTAAAGGCAAATATCAAGTGTCGGACAATTTTGCTATTGCCATTGTTGGAACACGTCATGCCACTCAATACGGACATCAACAAGCAGAACGTCTGGCTTCAGAATTATCACGATGTGGTTTTACGATTATCAGCGGTTTGGCATTGGGTATTGACGGTGCGGCTCATCGTGGCGCCTTGTCGGTTGAAGGTCGGACAATTGCCGTGCTTGGCGGCGGTTTACTTCATATTTTTCCACAAGAACATCGTGATCTTGCCGAAAATATTGCAACGAATGGAATGATCATTAGTGAATACCTGCCGGATCAGGTACCACAACGAGGAATGTTTCCGCAACGCAATCGGATTATCAGCGGTTTATCGCTTGGCGTTTTAATTATTGAAGCGCCGCCTCAGAGCGGAGCATTAATTACGGCAACTCTTGCCGCTAAACAGGGACGTAAAGTTTTTGCTGTACCCGGACGAGTGGATCAGGAAACCTCGCGCGGTTGTCATCAATTGATTCGTGATGGAGCGGTTCTTGTGGAATCAGTGGACGATTTATTGAAACACTTGAATTTATCGGACAAACCTAAAACGTCACTCCAATCAGCGATTGTTCCGAAGTCGGTGCAAACTTCAAAAACAGTACAAAAGTCCGAAACAAAAATAACGAATATTCCCATTCCCATACCTGCTTCACTGCAACTTGATGAAACGGAAACGAAAGTGCTTCAATTAATTACGATAAATCCGACGCCGATTGATTTGATTATTAGTATTTCTGGTTTACCTGCTCATCGGGTACTTGCGACGCTTAGCCTACTCGAAATGCGCCGTCTCATTCGCCGCACCGAAGCCAATACGGTAATACGGAGTTTGTAAGAATAACGGAGGTCAACATCAGGTAGGCGACTTTTCGCCGAAAGGTCGTCTACCCGATAACGTCGCCTATCTGATACTGACTAGGGCGTGTTGACACTATTCGCCATTCACCAAATTGCGGAATTTAGGTGAAAATGACTCTATTTGAAGTCTTTTAAGTAAAAAATGTTTTTCGAAATCTTTACCAATCACCCCAATTTAATACCTATTTTTACTAATTATGACTGTCAACACGCCCTAGCCTGTTCCTCACAAATTCCAAAATAATCAGGATTTTTTTGCTCTTGCAACGATTTTAGATAAACGGTATGATTGTGCAATGGAATTATTTATCGGGATTAAATTGTTTTTCCGTTTTTTTGTGATCAGTGTTCTGATTACAGTGACGGGTTGCGCGAGTTTCGGAGAACGTCATCTCAAAATTCGCAGTCATTTCGAACAAGGAAAACTCGAAACCGCACGGCAGGAAATCGATAAAAGTCTGAAAAAAAAACGCCGCGGCGAAACCGATTTGCTCAAATTAAACCAAGCAATCATCGAACTTTGCAGCGGAAAACCACGCGAATCTGAAAAATTGTTGCGAGAAGTCCGTGATCATTTCGAAAAAAATGAACATGAACAAATGGTCAACACCGCAGAAAAAACAATCTCTATGTTGACCGATGATAATACCGTTGCTTATGCCGGTGAAGATTACGAAAAGGTTCTGATTCGGGTTTTTCTTGCGTTGTCGAATTTAATGTACGACGGAACCGATGCTCCGGCTTATGCGTTACAAATTAGTCAAAAGCAGAACGAAATTATCCGAAAAGGAACCGTTAAAGACCCAAACAATAATCAGAAAACATTGAATCTTAAAGCGGAATCATATCGACAGGTTGCGATTGGAACTTATTTGTTCGGAGCAATGCAGGAAGAAACTCTTCGTAATTATGACGATGTTACAAAAGCCTACGCAACTGTTTGCGATTGGGAACCGGATTTTGTACAGGGACGACGCGATTTGGAACGTGCTAAAACCGGTTTTCATTGTGCGTCGGGAAACGGTGTCGTGTACGTTTTCGGACTTGTCGGCGCCGGACCGTATAAATTGCAACAAAATTGTGAGGTTTTGCAGGCAGCGCAATTTTGGACAACATTAATTTTAGCGATGTCAAGTCAACGTCCGATTGTTCCCGATTTTGCGCCGGAGATGATTCCAGTTGTTGTCCGTCCGCGTGAAATGGTTCCGTCGCTTACTGTTTCGATTGACGGAAAATGGTCTGGTCAAACGGAAACATTAACCGACGTCGGACGTATGGCAGAAGAACAATTCGAAGCAATTAAACCGCAAATTATTGCCAGAGCCGTGATTCGTCGTGCGCTCAAAAAGGGAATTGTGTACGGAAGTAAAGAAGCAATGGATTCCAACAACTGGGTGAGTTTGGCATTGGAACTCGGCGGGATGCTTTGGGAAGCGCTCGAAACCGCCGATACCCGCTGCTGGAATCTGTTACCGGCAGAAATTCAAGTTACAAGAATTGAGGTTCCGGCGGGAGAACACCGTCTTGCGTTACAACCATCCAGCCGAACATTTTCGCTTGTATCCAACAAATACAACGGTTCACCGGATTCAAAATTATTCGGTTCAGAACATCACCGAACAATTCGAGTGGATGCAGGACGAAATACGTACATTTTGGCAAACTTCACCAATAATACGCTAATCGGAAAAATTGTTGTTAGTAACGAAAACGAAGACAATGCGCCGTAACATTTTCCTGATTATTTCACCTTTTTGGAGTGGATCATTATTAACTGCCCTTTCCTAATTTATCCTGCTAATTGGCATCGCCATATTAGTGGTGATTCGAATATTTTTTGTTTTATGTCTTTTGGCAAAGCCTTAAAAATTCTTTTTTTAAGATGAGGTGTCGTAACAAGTTACGTTTGTCGGCGTGTGAGGGTCGTCTTGTTTGGTCGTCCCAGGGGGCGAATATTCTGTTGTTAAACTTGTTTTGTTCGACATTCCATGTTGCCAACTCGCCGGCATTTTGTATTTTTTATGGGTCGCCTCATGCGTTAAAACGAGATTAGTATTAGAAAAACAATATCACGTTGATACCATGAGGAACGACCTCACATAAAGAGCAAATAAGTAATCAATTTTTAGGAAAGAGCAGATACAAACAATCTGCGAAAATCAGCGTAATCTGCGGACCGTAATCTGTAAACGGGACGAAAAAAATGATACTGATACAAAAAAAACATTTGTCCCAATTGTCTCTTATACCGTTTTCACTTTC
>JAIRLW010000352.1 GCA_031259095.1 Planctomycetaceae bacterium
AAAATCTCCCGCCGATTCTTTTTGTAACACGTCATCCGTTCACTCGTCCTGGTGCTGTTGCTACCGATATTTGGATGGGAAAACCAACTGCACAAGGATGTTCTATTCGTTTGATGGAACCCGCTCAGCCGGAAAAAGAAATTCGTACAATATTTTCCGATCCCGATGGAAGTATTTACGATATGAATCTTTCAGCGGATGCGAAAACAATTTACTTTTCGTATCGGCAACGCGGTGAAACGTTTTGGCACCTTTGGAGTATTGGTGTTGACGGTCATGGGTTACGGCAATTGACCGGCGGTCCGTATTACGATATCAGTCCGTGTGAAACACCGAGCGGCGATTTAATTTTCGTTTCGACAAGACGTTTCGGTTACACTGTTTGTCAACCGGGTCCGTCGTCGAATTTACACCGATTACAAAATTTTGCGCCCGGTCAAACTCCGGTTATTTCCTGTATCAGTATGAACACGCTTGCCGATTTGAGTCCGCAGATGATGTCAAACGGACGTGTTTTGTTTACCCGCTGGGAATATGTTGACCGTGATTTGACATTCCGTCAGAGTTTATGGACGCAAAATCCCGACGGAACCGGTTATCAGTTGTTTTTCGGTAACACAATACGCGATGTCGGCACATTCTGGCAAGCCCGACAAATTCCTGAACAACGCAATCTTCTCTTAGCAACCTTTGCTCCGCATCACAATTATCCGCACGGAATGATTGGTCTGATTGACCGCAGCGCAGGAATTGAAGGCGAAAAAGGAAAAGGATTTATTTATGTTACAAAAGATGTTCCAAGTGTCGGTGACAGAGATTTTCCTTGGGGTTATCGTGATCCGTTTCCGCTTTCCGCCGAACAATTTTTGTGCAGTTACGGCAGCGGTCCCGGTTATTACCGTGACGGGAAAAAACGGTTCGGCATCTATTTATTGAACAGAAATGGTGAAAAACGCTTGCTTTTTGAAGATAAAGAGCAAAGTTGTTTTTTTCCTATGCCGCTGACTGCCGCACCGCCAAGAGCATTCGTTGTTGACCGTGTCCAGCCGATATCACCGCAAGAACTCAACAATCCCGATAACAAAAATCTTACCGGAACACTAATTTTAATGAATGTCAACGAAGGACTTCAAGGACTTGTGGAACCGGGAAAAATTGTTGCGTTAAGAATTATGGAACAAGTTCGTAAAACAGAAGACCTTGGCAAAGATTATAGCAAGCGGGCTTACGATCAATCGCCGGTGATGAGTTACGGAACTTATTACGCCAAACGTGATTGGGGAACAACTCCTATTGAAGCGGATGGTTCGGCTCATTTTATTGTTCCGGCATTGCGGGAAATTTATTTGCAAGGTCTTGATTCGGAAGGGCGTGAAGTTTTTAGAATGATGTCGGCTCTTCAGGTGATGCCGGGAGAACAGTTGAGTTGTACCGGTTGTCACGAAAATCGGGATGCAGCTCCTACACCTGTTACTCAAATACCAATTGCCGCACGAAAAGACCCTGTTGTTCCGAAAAGTCCTGAATGGTTATTGCAACGAAAACAACTCAATAAATTTCCTGATGTTCGTGTCTTTGATTATCCAACAGTCATTCAACCGGTTCTCGATAAATATTGTATTTCGTGTCACAACGGTGAAAAAGCGGAAGCCGGTTACGATTTAACAGGCGGTAAAACACGGTTTTTCAGTGTTTCTTACGATCATCTTCTTGGAACAAGCCGTTCTTATCGGCAACATAATATGGAAACGGGAAAAATGTTACCGGAAGAAGCCGCTAAAGGAAAACCGCTTGTCCATTTTTTCTGGTTACTCTGGACGCCGAGTTCGGTGAGCGAACCGTATATTACCGGTTCGTATGCCAGCAGGTTGACGGAAATTATTGAATCGGATCACGGCGGAATCACTATGCCGTTGGAAGACCGGCAAAAAATTTATTACTGGATGGATGCTAATGTTCCGTATTATGGAACGTACGCTCACTCTCGTCCCAATGCCGCAGGTCGGCGTGATCGTTTTGCGGATCCGATTTCGGGACAATATTCCTCGTGGTTTTCTGAACGTTTTCTCGAAGTTTATAACCGCCGCTGTACGGAATGTCACGGTTCGTTTGACCAACCGCAACATCGTGATTGGATTGGGCATTACGCTTGGATCAATCTGGATTATCCGAAACAAAGTGCCGCCGTAACCGCTCACCTCGCAACAACATCAGGCGGTCGCGGAATTGCCGCAGTGAAAGGAATGAAACGAACAGTTACGGAATTATCGGATCAGCTTCTTTTTTTGAACACAAAAGATGCCGACTACATTAAAATGTGCGATGCCATTGAAGAAGGAAAACGAATCATGCTCGAAAATCCCGAAGCCGATATGTCCGGTTTCATAAAATCACGGGCAGAACCATAACGTATCAAACTTATTGTATTGGTAATTGTCTATTTTATTATACTTTTCACATTTGACAATTTGATTTTCGTTTTTTGACAGGATCAACAGAAATTACAGGATAGAATTTATAGGATTTTTAAATAAAAGACACAAATAAAATCGCTACTGAATAATTATGATATTTTTAAATTTTGTTCGCAGATTATGCAGAAAAATACGGATGTCCGCTTGTGCCTCTGCGCTAATCTGCGGACTAAAATAGACCAATACGTTATGTTGACTTTAAAATTTTTTCCTTTATACTCCTCCTACTTTAAAATTCGTCTTGACCTGTTTTTTAATTTTTCTTATATTATTCTTGTTATTTTTTGGTAACTCATTTTTTTCTTTCTTTATGAATTATCGTTTATCTCGCAAACAAATCCGGAAGCTTCGCAAGAAGTATCGTAAGATCGAAGGTCAGCGTTATGCGGATCGTATTCGTATTGTTCTTGCGCTTGCGGAAGGTTTTAGTCCTGCTCAGTTTTCCAAGATATTTTTAGTTGATGCGGATACGATTCGCTGTTATTTTCGTTTATATACTATACTCATCACACTTTAAAATTCGGTTTTCGTTTTAAAATAGATGTTTATTAAAAACGCCCCAACGGGGCAATCAGCATTAGCGTAGGGCAACGCCCTACGTAACAAATATAAAACCATGAAATAAAAAGCCCTGAAAGGGCGAAAGCCTCATAAGGTTCATTATTTTCAAAAAAAGACAGATTCCATGCTTGCGCCCTTTCAGGGCTTTATTTTCAAGGAGAATACGATTCGTAGGGCGTTGCCCTACGCTAATGCTTGTTGCCCCGTTGGGGCGAAATGT
>JAIRLW010000436.1 GCA_031259095.1 Planctomycetaceae bacterium
TCAATCGAAAATCGCAACGTTTTCGACGCCGCATCGTACACAAAACTCGGCGGCGTTCCTTCAATCAATTCAATATTGACTCCGTTCGCATAAGTTCCAACACTTTTTGCAGTAACAAGAATCGAACCGTCCTGGACGTCAGAAAATATCGAAACATTCGCTTGAGTACCGTTTTCTGTTTTCGTGCGGTATTCTTCTCCCATGTTAATCAAACCAAGTTCAATCGCTGTTGTCGAAAGCAAGGTTCGATCAACCCGCGTAACATTTTCTCCGAAACTCTTGTCCGTTAATTCAATTCCGTTGCCAAATTCCGCCAACGAAGCGGACAACAAACCGTCACGGTTATCAGGATGATCGTTAATAATTTGTAACACATCGCCCAATGTTGTCGCGCCGTGAATATCAATTTCCAAAACTGTTCCGTCATTTCTTGTAATTTTTAAATCAATTCCGCCGTCTGCTCCGCCGCTTGTTGTCGTAAAACCATCATAAACAACGCCTTCTCCAGTGTTTGTGCCGTTTGTTGTATCAAGTTCCAGATTAAAATATTGTTTCGGTCCCGGCTGCGTATTGAACGCATCCACCACTTCGCAAGCAGTTGTAACGCCAGGATTGATGCCGATGTTAATAATTTTTGCCGTTTCGTCCATTGAAACAATTACTTTACCTTGCGGATCGGTTGTCGGTACAAAATTAATCGCGTAATCATTCCATATTTTTCCTTCGTTTCGGGCAGTCAGAAGCAGAGAACTATTCGGCGTAACATTATCATGTCGGGCTGTTGCCGCAATACCGGGTCCGTCATAATCCGTTACACCACGTCCGAAATCAAGTTCGGTTAACCGCGAATCAAGATCGGCGGTTCGAATACCGAGTTGTGTTGCCGTTGTCCCGCCGTTTTCGCCAATACAAAAATCCGTTCCGCTAATCCGGCTTCGAATATCAATTCCATTTCGATTTTCATTAACTGTTGCGTAAAGACCGTATCGGGGATCGTTCAATTCCGCCAACACATCGCCGACCGTCTTACAATGTTCAAACGAAATATTAAAAATCTCATTACCATTAACGACTTGAATACCCGACGAATCAAAATCAATTCCTGTTCCGCCGTCCGTTGTCCCTTCGATCACCGTCATTCCCGGTAATAATGTTACGTTTCCGGTTCCCGCCAGATCGGAACGTTGTTGATCCGTAACGCTAACAAATGCCGTGAACGGCGGAATCGTTCCCGCTTCCGATGCATCGTTAATCGCACGAATAATGTTGTTGGCAATGGTAGTATCGGGATGAATATTAATCAACACCGTTTTCGTTTCCGCATCGTATTCCGCATATTCTTCACCCGGTGCAATAAGCGGATCAGCACGAAACGCAACATCAACACCGTTAAGCGGAAAAAGTTCTTCACCGGTTTCAGGATCAAAAGCGATGTTTCCGTTACGGTCGGCACGAAGAATAATATCGTTATTGTTTCCGGCAAAAGTCAATGTCGTAACAGAACGGGAACCTAAAATATCGCTCAGTAACGTCGTTTGAGTCAGAGCAGGATTGAGATCGCGTCCGACCAGTGGATTTTGTGACGTTAATTCCGTTCCGACCGGAATACCGAGTTGACGGGCAACCGTTCCTTTACCAACTTCTGAAACAGTAACCGAACCCAACGTTTCCGGCGGTAACGAAAAAGATAAACCGTTCGGCGTTAATTCTACGTTGACGGAAAAATAAGGATTCTTACTGTTTTCAATGGTACGTTCAATATCGACAAGCGTAACACAACGGCTCAAATCAATATCAAACGTCATCGCTTGATTATTGAGCGTATAATTGAAACGAATAGAACCTTTTTCAACGCCGTTTCCGCCGTTAAGGTTACTTAAAAGCGTTGTGCCGCGGACGGCAGGATTGAGATCGGTTTTGCCCCGCACCGGATCGGAAATAGCGCCGAACACTTCAACTCCGTTGACATTCGATTGTGACAATAAATCAGTGTCGCTCCACGAATAAATGTTTGATTCGACTCCATAATATTGAACGGAATAAGAATCCGTTCCCCATTGGAACGGTAAAACGGAGGTTGTCGAACCGGAAAAAACGTATCGGTTTTCAAACGAATAGTTACCAAAATCAAAAATTTGTTGAATTGTTTGCTTCACTGTTTGAGCCAACGCAGTACGTTGTGCCGCGCTGGTTGTCGTGTTGATCGCTTCCAACGCCATCGCACGCGCATCATCAGTAAGAGCGTTGAACAGTGAAAGCGTTGAATCGGTCGCCGATAAAAATGTTTGGGTCGATTTGATATTGGCTGCGTTTTGCGTTTTACGTTCAATTAACGTCTGAACAGAAAGCGACGTCGAAGCGTTGTACGGAGCATCACTCCCGTACTGATATTGCCGTTGCGTCAGAAGTTGGTTTTCGTAACGAGACAGCAAAACCTGCGCGCCGGACAAATTATTGTACGCACGGTTGATTTGAAGCGCAACACTGGTTCGATTAAAAGCAAGAGGTACAATGGACATGGTACAATGGATATTCGTAATGGAAAAAATTAACTCGATTAACCGCAACGATTGCTAAAATAACGCAACGTTTTTGATTCATAATTGATCCATAGGCAAAAGCCTACGGTTAATAAAGTATTTTAGTTAATAGTCCTTAGCGGAACAAAAAACGCACAATATTATTTTTTATTGTTTTGTTTGAGTCGGGCAATTTCCGCAAGAAGTTTCTCACGCTCTTTTTCACGCTCTTTACGTTCCTTTTCACGTTCTTTACGCTCTTTTTCAAGTTCATCGGCGAGTTTTTTACGTTCTTCTCTCCCTTCTTCTCTCCCTTCAATTCTTCCTTCTTCTCTCCCTTCAATTCTTCCTTCGAGTTTCATCGAAGCAATTGCGCTCAAATCTTCACTGCGTTGATCTTGCATGTAATCGTAGGCTTTTTGTTCCTCTGGTGAAAGATTGTCGCGGGCAAGAACAACACGCGCTTGGGCTAACCCTTTGGCTTGAAAGTCATTTTTGACGGCGTTGTGTTTCAAAAAATAAATCCACTCGTCAAGCATGTCTCTTGTATTATCATCAAAATTGTTGACCTTCAAAATATAATATTCGGGATAAATATCGCCTGCCGTTGCCTTGCCGAATGTCTCGCGTTGAGACTTGGAAAGTTGAAGCTCATCGTTTTTGTGTAACCCCCGAAAATGTGTCTTGCCGTGATAAACGTAATCATCGCCTTGTCCCAGATCAAAATATACAATATTGATGGAATAGATTTTTTTTACTTCCGTATATGCCGCGCCTTGAATCATACGTTCCGCGATTGCCTTGCTGGTTCCGTACAGCATACGATGCAAATAATCAATTTCCAACCGAAACTGTAACTCAATCAACATGATTTCGCCGGTCTCGTCTTCGACAAGAACATCGACTTTGTTGTATTTGTCTGCTGCGTGTTCTTTGTTGCTTTCACTTTCGCCGATACTTTTCACCTTGACGTCGGTATTAAGCAATACGCTCAAAAAACCTTCCAACACTTCATAATTGGCTTTGTTACGCAATAACCGCTTTAACGCATAATCAAATGAGATCAGTACGCGCTCGTCGGATTGATCGGGTTGCATTGTTTTTCTCCTTAATGTTCAAGGTTGAGGTGACACTAAAATATTCGTGGACAAAACGAATGATTAGAGACACCCATAATAATAGGCGAAACGCAACGTTGCATCGTTTTTGTTTTGTATTTTGCAATGGGCAACATGTGTTGTTTTCAGGTTATCGGTTGCGGCTGTTTGAGCCGATACTGTTCCTTGTAACAAAAGGAAAGACAGCAACATAACCAGTAGTAAACTTTTACTTTTCATTTTCAAAATTCTTTTCAGTTAAGAGATTGATTAAATCGCCGTATGCTAAAACATACCGGTTAATAAAGTATCGTCCATTCGGGTAGGGTGAAACAATCAGAAAAACTCCCGGAAATCTCTAAAAATTCGTTTTTAATCGCAGAATTATTTGTCCCAATTTGTCTCTAATGTTCCC
>JAIRLW010000444.1 GCA_031259095.1 Planctomycetaceae bacterium
ATTGTTCAAACAAATTCAGCAACACCTCATTGGGAGCAATCTGAATTTTTTTATCTTTGTTGTCGGCAACACGCGTTTTCCACCATCCCAGAAATTCCGAAGGCGGTCCCGTCCAGTTGTCAACCGAAATATCCAAACGTTTCACGTTGTCTTTTTCCTCAATCAGTACAGAAAAAAACGTTTCACCCGGTTGAAGTTCCCGGTTTGTTACACTACAAATTCGTGACGGACGCGGAATTTCCAATGTCAAAAAATATAATTTATGATTTACGATTTATAAATCCTTTGTCCCTTAAACTCAATGTTAGGGATTTTAGGGACATTAAAGACAAATTGGGACCAATTGGGACAAATCATTGGGTGATTAAAAGCGGATTTTTAGAGAGGCTCTACTACTTTTTAGATTTTAGCCGATTTTATTTTTCAAAAAAATATTACCGATTGAGATTGAAATCAATTTTTTCCCGTAAAATTCGGGTTGGGTATCTTTTTTTCAACTCTGTAAAATATTCGGATTGAAGTTTCTGTCGGCGTTCCATTTTAATCCGTTCCCGAATTGTTACCTGAGCCTCAATAAACGGTGTGGTTTCGGCTTCTTCACGTTTTACCACACGAATAATATGGAAACCTTTATCGCCTTTGATAATCGGACTCATCTTATTAGCCGGTAACGAAAAAACGGCTTGTTCCAATTCCAACGAAGTTAGACTGCCTTTTTTCGTCCAGTCCCAGAAACCGCCTTTGGACGCAGTAAAACCTTCCGAGTTGACTTTGGCAATTTCCTCCAACGGATAGCCGGCAACAACCTGATTTCCCATCCATGCAATTTTATTCCGTGCGGCTTCCTCTGTCGGGTGATTCGAAAACGCAACAAATAATTCCTGCCATTGAGCCCGTGTTTCCGATGTAAATTGATCTTTGTGAGTCGTGTAAAATTCCATCATCTCATCATGCGTACACTCGCCGGACGCTTCCTGCATGTTGAACATAATCCATTGTTGTACAATTTTACTGCGAATCCAAAGCATCCGCTCCCGATCCAATGAACTGCCGAGTTTATCCTTCAAATATTGTTTAAGTTCGATATTGTCCCGAACCCCAAATTCCTTGACCAACGCCGGAACTTCATGTTGGTCAAATTCCTCGCCGAACCGTTTATTAAACATTTCCCGTTCTTCTTTACTTTTGGCAAGTAAATAATCGTTGAACACTAAGGCAACAGTAATTTGTTCCTGAAGAAAAGCGGGATATTGGTTTTCGACGAACATGTTCAAGAAGTTTTCTTTTTCCGCTTCCGAAACTTGTGATCGTTCCGCATCGGAAACCTGTTTGAGATTTTCGTTTAGAACTTGAAAACCTGCACGGCGTAATTGCGGTAAAATATCGCACATCAAAATAACTTGCGTTCCAACCCGCGCAACCGTTTCCGTACCATGACACGGAACCTCTTCAATCATTACCGACGGATCAATCTGAAATTGCGAACCGACTTTGGCTTGCGGAACCGACAACGATGTTGCCTGAAGTGCCGGCAAGGAATCATTCAGTTGCAACGGCTGCGTTTGCAACGGCGGCGTTTGCGGCGGCGGTGTTTGTTGTAACGGCGCGGCAAAATTGTTCGGTTGCTGTGGCGGTGCAGACGAAGGTAAAACATCATAAACCGATCTGGTCGGAACTGCCGAAATAACCGGAAATGTTTCCTCTCGGTCCTTAATCGGTTCTGACATTGCCGGAATTGCTTGAACGTTTAACGTTTGCAAAAAAGGATCGTTTCCCGTCTCTTGAATAGGTTGAGGATTTTGAATAATGGGAGGATTGGTCGAAAACGGATCGGTTGTTGGGAGATGCGGTGTTGTTTGGGGTGATATTGTTGATTGATGCGATATTGTTTCGGGCGGTGAAGGTATTGGAGAAGGTATAAACGTCAATGGCGGTTCATTCTTATTCGGATTCTCCGCAATTGTTGGCGGTTCACTCCATTGTTCCAGCGATTCAATGGCGGCAGGCGGAACCGCCCCGCGTTTCGATGAGGCAAAACCGGCGTCTTCCGAAGTTTCCGAAGTTTTAATCGTCAACGGAATATTAACCGCAGGAAATGTTGCGTTTTCCGTTGTCGGCAATTCCGGATTTGTTGGTTCAATTTTTGGTCGTTCCGTTTTCGGTAATTCTGCTTTCCATAATTCCGTTTTAGGCATTTCTACTTTGGGCGGTTCCGATTTTGGCGGTTCCGGTTTTGACGGTTCCGGTTTTGACAATGCGGGCGGAATCGGAGGCGGAGGAATGAGGATAGTGTTCGGTTTTACTACCGAAGGTGAAAGGGTTGACGATTGGGGCGAATCTTTTTTTTCCGAATAATGGGATAGGAATTTCTCAAGATGATCGTTTTCCGATTGATTGGACGAAGATTCTTGAGAATCAGCCGGAGCAATACCCAAATAGGCGGCGCCCTGTTTCATTTGTACTAATTTCGGATTCGTCACAATGAGACCGATTGTCCCGATAGACGCGAAAAATATGATAATATAAAGAAACTGTTTCACGGAAGTATGTTGTGATAATTCATTTGTTGGTTAAATTTCCGGATTCCGGTATTCACCGCCTATTTAACTTCGGAAAAAAAGGCTTTCCGTATCATAAGGATTTTTGGAGGTTCGACGCAAGAGCAATTTGAGAATTTTCTGATTATTTCGGAATTTTTGGAGATTGTCCGGTTAATATCCGGTAGGCGACCTTTTTCCAAAAGGTCGCTTGTGTGCGGACGGCAATTGGTGTTGCCAACCTTTGATTATTTGATTTCCTGCCGAACACAGGGTCAAGTCGGTTATCGCCGACGCGATGTTTCAGGCGAAACATCGCCTACCTCAATTTTAGGGACAAATAAGTTTGTGATTTAAAAACGAGTTTTTAAAAGTTCCCGCCTGATGTTGTTCACTTTCATCTTTTGTTCCCATTCCGTTAAAATCGGAATAATCGGAAAATTTTCTATATTTTCCCAAATCTGTTTAATGAGAATAATTGTTTTAACCGATAATGATAAAAGGATTTTTCAACAGAGCATCCATTCAAGGAAGAATGATCATGAAACGAATCATCTATTTCATCTTAAACAATTTAACGATTTTAGGACTTTGTGCTGTTGTTGTTCTAACCATTCTGACCAATTGCTCGTCCCTTCTCGGACAAATTGTTCAAATGGGCGGATTGCCGGTATTGGATACAACTTCAATTCAACAAACAGTTTATAACTCCAATTCACCGCAAACTCCAATTCGACAAATACAATATCTTTTCCCAACTACTGCGGAAAATGAACTGGTTGAACCGATTCCGTTGGCAACACATCAATCGGGACTTGCCTCAATGAGCAAACGTTCCAATCTGGTTGTTCCGCTTCCGCCTTCGATGGATACGATTCCTGCAACAATTCCGTCGGCAACAGTTCCGGTTTCGGCGGTTCCGACGACAACCACTCCGATTTTGGCGCAAAACGCAATATTTGGTCAATATTCGTTGCCGCAACCATTGCCTTCTTCGTCGTCATCGCCTTTTCTTCTTGCGTCGCATCCTCAAGAGGACAAGCAATCGCCGTCGATTCAATTTAGTGCGCCGGTTTCACCGGAATCGGAGACGACCGCCGTGAAGCCGATTCCTACCGTTTCGACCATTCCCCCTGCAGCGGCGATTCCAACCGAAACAGTTCCGTCTCAACCGGCAATTCCAGCGGAAACCGCTCCGACTCTTCCGGTTTTGCCGTTACCGTCGCCGACTCCGCACGCAGTTCCAGCGACGCCGACACGGTTAATTGCTACTGAAGCGATTACAAAAAATCATCGTCTTCAAAATGTTAATTCGGAGACGTTTGAACAAAAACTGGTCGAGAAGTTAGGAAAACGTTTTGTACCGGTTCGTAATGTCGAAGCGTCCACGAATCTTTCACGTTTCCGTCTTCCGGTGAAGGACGGAACCGATGTTGAACTTTCAGTTGACCGTCAGAACGGGATTATAACGATTATTGGTTCGGCTCCGATGGTTGAGGGTTGCTTGCAGATTGTCCGGTTGTTGGATTCTCAGGAAAACACGGAGTTTATTCCGATACAACAAGCGAATCGCGGAACGTTACGTCGGACGGCGCAAATTATTAATCGTGAAACGCAGAAACTGGCGCAAAACGCGCCGACGCTCCAACGTAACGACGATCAACCTTCCGCTGCTTTCGTACCTCCCAACACGGCAACGCCTAACGCGGCAACATCCAATAATCCCGCACAAAATAATACGGCAACGCCCAATCCTGTACCGACAACCGCCGGCATTGTCGGACCGGTTCAGATTGACATTATCGACGGCATGGACGAGATGGTGATTATTGGACAACCGCGAGATGTTGCGGCAATTCGGACGATTCTTCAGCAACTTGAAACGATGAGTCTTGAACATGAACCGATTATCGAATTGATTCCGATGCAGCACGCGGATTCGTATCGGATTAGCCAAATGGTTCAGCAACTTTATTTGCAAGTTTACGCGGTACGAAAAGGCAGTATTACGATGTTGCCGCTTATTAAACCGAACACCATTTTGATGGTTGGTAAACAGGAAAGTATTGACGCGGCGAAAGAATTGATTGCGAAGTTGGACACGCCGGTTGCGCCGGAAACGGAGTTTCAGATTTTCCGTCTCAAAAACGCTTCGTCCGATGCGTTGCAAACACAAATCGCTCAATTTTATGCCGGTCGGGTTGGCGTTAATCAGGGATTGGAAACACAAGTCAATATTGTCAGCGACGCCCGAACCAATGCGTTAATTGTTCAGGCGAATCCGCGCGATATGGTCGAAATTGCCAACATGATTATTCAACTCGATTCGGACGGAAGCGACGCAACAAATATTGTCAAACCGTTTCATCTTAAAAACGCGATGGCGTCGGAATTGGCGACGACGTTACAAAATGCTATTTCGGGAACGACAACGGCAACCGGCGGCAGTTACGGCGGAGGGTATGGAATGTTTGGCGGAGCAATGGGCGGCGCTCAAAACTCGCGGACACGGAGTCCGATGCTTTCAATGGAAACTCTTGACAAAGACGGCAATTTACAACGAGCAAACATTTTGTACGATGTTCGGGTTGTTGCCGATACGCGGAGCAACACGTTAATTGTTAGTGCGCCGGAGAAAAGTATGTCGTTGATTGAAGCGTTGATAAAACAACTCGATCAACTTCCGTCGGCGGAATCACAGGTTAAGGTGTTTACGTTGGTCAACGGCGACGCTTATACGTTGACGACGGTTCTCACTCAATTATTTGCCCAAACTTCGACCACTGGCGGTGGCGGATTGGGCGGAGGAACTCAGGCAACTTCCCAAATGGCGACGGTTCGACCCGGTATTGAGGAAGGCGAAAGTACCTTAGTTTCAGTACGATTTCAAACCGATCCGCGAACCAACAGCATTATTGCTTGCGGCAGCGCCGGAGATATGACGGTGGTTGAAGCGTTACTGATTCGTCTTGACGAAGAGAATATGAATAACCGCAAGGTGATGATTATCAAACCGCTCAACTCTCAAGCGTCGGAAATTGCAACCGCAATTAACAGTTACGCAACCAGCGAACGGCAACTCGAAATTCAGAACAGCAGTATGTATTTGCCGCAAAGTCCACTGGAACAGTACCGAAAAGAAATCGTTTGTGTTGCCGACGATGTAACGAACTCGCTGATTATCAGTACCACGCCGCGTTATTATGAGCAGATTCGTAAAATGGTTCAGGAACTCGATGAACGTCCGCTCATGGTGGCAATTCAGGTTCTGATTGCCGAAGTCCGGCTAACCAATAATCGTGATCGCGGAATCGAAATCGGTCTTCAGGATTCATTGCTCTTTGATCGAAGTTTAGGTGATCCATTGTCGCCAGGGTTTCTTTTTGCTGATCCGGCGAAGGGATTACCACTTGGAAATGTAAGGTCGGGAACAGTCGGAACACAAGGAATTACAAGTCTTGGAACCGGTCGCGAGGTACAGGGTATCGGAGGTTTTACATTTTCCGCATCAAGTGAATCGGTGAGTGTTTTGGTTCGGGCTTTGGAAGAACAAGGAAAACTTCGGGTATTAAGCCGTCCTTTCCTGACAACGTTACATAATACACGGGCAACAATTAATGTTGGGCAGGACATTCCTACCGTTGCAGCATCGGGTGTATCGAATAATTATAGTAATTCTGGAGACATTAATAGTACCGTCGAATATAAAAAAGTTGGAACAATTCTCGATATTATTCCACGAGTTACTGCGGACGGGCAGATTATTATGGGAGTTTACATTGAAAAGTCCAGTGTTGGCGCTATTACCGATGGTGTTCCGATTATGGTTTCCGGGGGAAATGCGTTGAACGCTCCAAAACTCAATTTGACCAATGCGCAAACAACAGTCAGTGCATGGGACGGACAAACGGTTGTGTTTGCCGGGCTGATTACGGAACAAAAAGAAACCACCAACCGAAGCATTCCGGGCTTGAACAAAATTCCCGTGCTAAAACACTTGTTTGAATATAATTCGATCAAATGTGAGCGGAGTGAATTACTGATTGTTTTAACGCCAATGATTATTCGAAGTGAACGTGATATGCAGATTTTCCGGCAACAAGAAGCGTCCCGAATGCATTGGTGTATCAACGATGTGGTGAAATTGACCGGTAATTCCAAGATGAAAATTCGCGGCGACGAATGGTTACCCGATGAAGTTCCGTACATTCCGGCGGCGCCGACGATTCTTGACGAATCGCAATTGCCGTCCGATGAAAAAGTCAAACAAGCGTTACCATTCCCGACCTTTGCGCCGGAAGATGAAAGGTAGGCGATCCTTTCGCCGAAAGGTCGCGCCGGTTAATGTTTTTAATCAAGAAATCAAACAACCCGCGCATTGTTTTAAAGATTATTGTCCCCTAGTCCCATGAGTCCCCATTGTCCCTAATATTCCTAATGTCCCTAATATCACTATAAACCAATAATCAACAATTTTAACACTGGATTTAGAGTTATGAGAGCGAACCATGTTTTAAAAATTTTCAGATTTCGATTTTTATTTATTTTCATGACGTTGTTTACGTTGATCGGTTGTTCCGGTACATCGTGGACGAAGCCGGATTTTTCGGTGTTGCGACATTCGGGACCGCCGTCGAAGGCTGTGGCGGTGTGGGAGCCGGCGGTCAAACACGAATCCGGTCAAGAACCTCAACGCGGTTTTGGCGGACGGGTTTATTTTTACGATCAGGAAGCCAAAAAACCGATCAAAATCAACGGCAATGTCGTTGTTTATGCGTTTGATGAAGAAAACCGAAATCCGGATGACAATGCACCGACACGGAGTTATCTTTTTGATAAGGACGATGTTAAGAAAATCTATTCGAAGTCGAAATTGGGACCGTCGTACAATTGTTGGGTTCCTTGGGATTCGGAGGGTCCCGACGGCAACGCCAAAAAAGTGTCGTTGATTGTCCGTTACATTCCAGAGGTTGGTTCTTCGGTTGTCAGTTCTCAAGCGGTTGTTTACTTACCCGGCAAACTGAACCAAATGCAAACGCAAACGGAATTGATGGCAAAAACCGGCAACAATGAGTTTAGTAATCCCAAAACGAACGGAACAATTCAACAGGTTGCTCACTGGAATCAAAATCAACGTGATCGCCCGATGAATGTAATAAACAACGATTCAAAACGTTCTCAACCAACAGAATTTCCGGTTGAATCCAACGACAACCGCCCGCCAACAATGAAAATCTCCACAATACGTTGATTTTAGGGAACTTCTAAAAACACCTCGACCGAAATCGACCAAAATTGATTTCGGTCGATTTCAGTCGAAGTTTTTAGAAGTTATCTAAAAATATTTTTTCCCTAATTGATCTCGATCATTTGTCCCCTTAGTCTCTATTGTCCCTAATGTCCCCATTTATAACATTTGAATCTTCGATTTTGAACACAGAAAACACGGAAAAATAAATTACTAAAATTCCGTGTTTTTGTGTGAGTTCCGTGTTCAAAACAACAAAACAGGAAAGTCAATGTTTAAGGTCAAAACCTTATTTTGACAATTCTTTTCCGGTTGGCGGTTTTTTTCCGTATTGTGCTTCGTATTGGGCGACGAATTTTTCTTTACGGCTTGAATCGCAAATGAAACATTGTGATTCTGCGCGGTTGTGTTCTTTGCACCAATCGCCTTCCTTTTTGAGTTCTGCCGCAACTTTACTGTTGCAAAGCGAACAAACATTTTCCGGCACTTCGTGTGTTACGCACCAACCATCCACTTCATGCACCGACTCTTGCGATGTTGAAGTTTCTTCGGCGTGATTATGACCATCACCCGCCGTGTGTACATGGGCGTTACCTGTCGGCGCGTTATCAGCCGGCTTGTTACAGCCCCAAAAAATCACACTCAAACCCAACACCGCAAACAACATCATTCTTCTCATTCTCAACTCTCACTTTCTAACCCAAAGGGTTACGTTCAACATAAAAGATAATACATCATTTAATTGTTGCGTTAAATATTTTCAGTAACGATCAATCCAACGCCCCAACCAAATTCCGCAACACACGGAATTAGACACTATTATCCTTGTTTCCAATTTAATTCCTTAAAGAAATTGCCTTAAAATTTTTTGTTTGTCCCATTTGTCTTTTTAGTCCCTTATGTCCCTAAAAAATTTAGTGTAGGGACAAATGGGACAATAAGGACAAATAATTCACAATCAATTTTGAATTTGTTACTCACTGAATTATTTTTTGAAATTGAACGCCATGTACAACACGCGCAACACTAATAAGGACATAATCATTGCGCCGATCACTCCTCCGATGACCACAGTGGCGAGTGGTCGTTGGACTTCTGCGCCGATTCCGGCGCTGAAAGCCATTGGCAGGAATCCGAGACTTGCCACCAATGTTGTCATTAACACCGGACGTAAACGAGTTATTGCCGCTTGTGTTACCGCTTCTTCCAACTCCAACCCTTTTTGCTGCAGTTGCCGGATATACGAAACAAGAATCATATCGTCCAGCACCGCCACTCCCGACATGGCAATAAATCCAACCGCCGCCGAAATCGAAAACGGCATGTCCCGTATCCATAACGCTGTGATTCCGCCAACCCACGCAAACGGAATACCCGTAAAAACACGTAACGAATCAACCCAATTCCAGTACGTTAAATATAATAATCCGAAAATCAGAAAAAGCATGATCGGAACAACAATCATTAACCGTAACTTCGCCCGCTCAAATTGTTCAAATTGTCCCCCATACTCAACACGATAACGCGGCGTGGGCATTGTTACCTGCGCCGAAATTTTCTGTTTCGCTTCGCGAACAAAACTGCCTAAATCACGTCCGCGAACATTGGTCTGAATCGTAATCCGCCGAACACTCCATTCACGTGAAATGGTTGACTGCCCTTCCACCACCTCCACCGTTGCAAGACGTCCCAACGGAATTTGCGCACCATTAGGCGTTAAAACCGGTATTTCCGACACAGATTTCGGATCCTCCTGATATTTGTCCGGTAATCGAATCACCAATGGAAATCGTAACTCACCCTCCAAAATTTCGCCGACCGGATGACCGCCAATCGATTCCACCAACTCCAAAACCTCTTGCGCCGGTATTCCATAAAATGCAAGTTGTTCCTGATTCACCTTTATTTGTAACATCGGTTGCCCTGTAATTTGTTCCACAGAAACATCCGCCGCGCCCGGAATTGAATTAAGGATTGTTTCAATTTCTCCCGCCTTCGATTGAAGTAAATCAAAATCGTCGCCAAAAAGTTTCACCGCCAAATCCGCACGAATTCCAGACGCAAGTTCATTAATTCGCATCGCTATCGGTTGCGAAAATCCTAAACGTTGTCCAGGCAAATCACGCAACATTAATTCAATCGCATTCGTCAATTCCGCTTGCGTTTTTGCTTTTGTCCATTGCGCACGCGGTTTCAGCGAAATAAACATATCCGTCAACTCGATTCCCATCGGGTCTGTACTAATTTCCGCCGTTCCGATTCGGCTCCAGACATTCTCAATCTCATCGGCAAAATTTTGTAATAAAACTTTTTCCATTTCCGTATTGTAACGAACCGACTCCGCAATATCGGTTCCGGCAGGTCGGACAACTCCGACCACAATCGCGCCTTCGGAAAGTTGCGGTATAAACTCCGAACCAAGATGCGGCGCAATCATTCCAAATGCCACAATCAATATACAAACCGCAAACCCAAGAACCGCCGGCTTGTGTCGTAACGAAAATTGAAGAACCGGCAAATAAATAATTTTGAAAAGACGCATTAACAACGGTTCATGTTCGGAAATTTTTCGCGGCAAAAAAATACTTGCCAGAACCGGCATTAACGTTAACGATAAAATCATCGAACCAAGTAACGCAAAAATAACCGTCAACGCCATCGGACGAAACATTTTGCCTTCCACTCCTTCGAGCGTCAGAATCGGCAAATACACAATCATAATGATCAATTCGCCGAACATCGTCGGTTTCCGAACTTCCACTGCCGCGTCACGAATAATCTCAAGCCGCGATTTATTACTACAAGAACTGTCGGCAAGTTTTCGCGTACAATTTTCAATCATCACCACCGAACTATCAACAACTAATCCGAAATCAATCGCGCCCAAACTTAACAAACTTGCGGCAATTCCGAATTGGTACATTCCCGTAAACGCAAAAAGCATCGACAACGGAATCACCATTGCAACAATAAATGCCGCACGGATATTGCCGAGAAACGCGAACAAAACCGCAATCACCAACAAACCGCCGTCAAAAAGATTTTTTCGTACAGTATCGATAACGAAGTTGACTAATTCGGTGCGGTCGTAAACGGTTTTGATTTGGACATTGGGTGGCAAGGTTGGTTCGAGTGATTTCAATTTTTCTTTCATTGCGGTTGTAACGCGATGACTGTTTGAACCCATCAGCATAAAACCAAGTCCCATGACAACTTCGCCCTGACCGTTGGCGGTTACTGCGCCGCGCCGAATTTCGTGACCGATAACAACATCGCCAATATCTGAAATTAAAATCGGAACACCGTCTTCGGCAGAAATAACGATTTGTCTTATTTGTTCAATTGTTGTGGTGCGTCCGATTCCTTGTACGAAAAGTGAACCGCCGCCGCCCGGACGACTAATATTTCCTCCGCCGCTGTTCAGATTGTTTTTCTGTACGGAATCAATAACCTGATCGAATGTCAAACCGTGTTTCGATAATTTATCAGGATCAAGCCGAATTTGAAATTGACGTTCAAAACCGCCCCACGTGTTAATTTCGGCGGTTCCCGGAATATATTTCATAACAGGTTTGATTTGCCAATCGTGAATTGTCCGCAATTCTGTTTCATCGGCGCCTTGACCGATAACAATATAATTCAAAACTTCACCGAGTCCTGTTGCGACCGGTCCCATTTTGGGTTGCTCTATTCCATCGGGCAATTCAACCGTACTGAGCCGTTCATTGATTAATTGACGCGCAAAATAAATATCAATACTGTCATCAAACACAACCGCAATCTGCGAAAAACCAAATTTTGAAACGCTTCGCATTTCCACAAGTCCGGGCAAACCGCTGATTGATTGTTCAACCGGAAATGTGATTTGTTTTTCAATTTCTTCAGGACCAAGAGCCGGCGCAACAGTATTGATTTGCACCTGCACCGGAGTGGTGTCCGGAAAAGCGTCAATATCAAGATGTTGTAACGAATACAACCCCGCAACGCCAAATAGTAACACCAACAAAATCACAAAAAATCTATAACGTAATGAAAAATCAATAATCCTGTTCAGTATGTCCATAATCGTAATTTAAGTTGTTAAAAAGTTTTTGAAAAAAAGTATCATAAAAAATTTGACATTAGGGTTTATCGCATTAAGATTAACCATAAGAAACAATTACATAAAATGATATATCTATCGCTACAATAATATTCGGAACAGCATGGAAAATGGATTTCATGCCGGATTTTGTAAAATATTTACGTGATGAAGATGAAGTTGATACGGACATTGCGCATACTCCTATTAGTATTTAGTATAAAGGTTAAGTAAAAATTG
>JAIRLW010000361.1 GCA_031259095.1 Planctomycetaceae bacterium
GGATTGAAGGAGTAATTGATGGCATCACCAATATTCAATCGTCCACTGGTTTTGACTTTACCGTCGAGTGCCGGAATATAATCAACTGTTTCAAGAATTGCCTCTTTAATTTGCGCCGGTGTCCAATCGGGATGTGCCGCCGCAAGTAAGGCAACCGCTCCAGTTACTAAAGGCGTAGAATAACTAGTACCCCATGTACTACCATAAGACGAAGTTAATAATGTTCCCCAAACGTTAGAACCGGGAGCAGCTAAATCAACAGAATTGGTTCCGTAATTACTAAAACTACATAACAAATCGTTTATATCTGTTGCGGCGACAGATATAACATTGTCTAAGTCATTATTACCAGCAGGATAAACAAGTTTTAAATCTGTATCAGTATTATCATTTCCTGCTGCAGCAATAAACATTATTCCAACATTTCCCGCTGCGATAATAGATGTTCTTTCAGCAGCACTAATACCAAAACTCCCAAAACTGGCAGTGATTGCGCAAATGTTGATACTAAATTCAGTTTTTAATTTAATTAGATAGTTAATACCAGCGATAACTGCACTAGTTGAAAATAGATTCGATCCTACTTTAATCGGTAGTATTTTTATATCGGGAGCAACGCCAGTTACTCCTATTCTATTATTACCAGCAGCACCAAGAATTCCTGCAACATAAGTTCCGTGTCCATAGGTATCAGATACATCGGAATTGTTATCATAGATATTCCAACCATGAACATCATCAATAAAACCGTTGCCATCGTCATCAATACCGTTTGCCACGGTTTCGTTAGGATTAGTCCATATATTTGCTTGTAAATCGGGATGATTGAGTTGAACCCCACTGTCCATCACTGCAACAACAACACTCTGATTATTAACATCTTTACCTTTTGTTTGATTCCATGCAGGTAAAATATTGATTGTATCAAGTGCCCATTGTTCGCCGGCATATGGATCATTGACTTCACTGGCAACACCAGTCGATATAATCGCGTAGTTAGGTTGCCAATACTCTAACCAGTCCACATCTACTAGCATTTCATTTTGTAACTCGCTAGAATGTGCATCGACGAGAACACGCAATGTTCCTGGTGAACCAAGACCACCAATTACAGTAACTCCATAATCGTCAAGATAATCCGCCGCTTTTGAAACAGATGTAATTATTTTGAGTGAATCCTGACTTAATTGAACAATCCATTCGTTTTCTATAATTCCTTCAGTTTCCATTGTTGCGGAATCTGAATTTATTTCTAATTGTTCAAACCAATCAGATTGGAGGTAATCCTGAACAGGATACAACAACGGCGCAACCGATAACATTTCCCTGTTTTCTAGTGATTCAAAACTGAGCGCACGGCGAGACGGAACAGATTTTTGGTTCTGTGTTTTCTTTATTTTTGTGGGGAACGTGAAATTAAAATAGAAAATATTCATCACAAACCTCATTGTTTTCTCGTTGCTGCCGAAGGGGAACAGTTTCAAGGTTGAAAATCATCTTAACAAAAATATCGGCATTTTCAAGTGATCCAATGATTTTGCCGACAAGGTGATTCTGCCGTTCACTTTCCCCCAAAATGTCACTCACCTCTGCCGGTGTGCCGTAAGCGTAATCGCCCCAAAGGATAATCTATTCGCAATCATCGCCCAATATTTCCAAAATCATCTCTTTAATTTTAGGTATTTCTTCGTTTCTCATCTTCCTTTATTTCCCGTTCCGCATCTTGTATCAGAAGATTTATTTTCATAACACAAAAATCATAAATCTTTTGCGCTCTTGCGATAACCGTTTGGGCTATTGTTTCGTCAACATTCCATTCATTAGGATAACGAGTGACTACTCCATAACGGCTAAGACTTGCGCTTTCTATTTCTATTTCAGAAAAACTGTTGTCAATGTCTTGGCAAAGTTTAATGAGTTTATCCAAATCGTGTATTTTTGGCGGGTCTATATCGTTGGCAACCAAAAACGCTTTGAGTGTTTTTTCCGCGCATTGCTGGGAATGCCATGCGGCAATTTCTGTTTGCTTGGGGTATAAATCTTCAAGCAGATGCTTCGCTACGATTAAATCATTAGTCGCATGACGTATCCAATCGGCAAGTAAATTTTTATCGGGCATATAACACCACTCCTTTATTGGCGATGATTCTCTCAAGTGTCGGTCCCGTGCGGCGGTATTCAAACCGCGATTTATAGTTGGCGAGAATATCGACTACTTCATAATATTTATGCTTGACAAAAGCGATACCCATATCCTCCATTGCCAAAAGGGGATTTTTGCTGCCGTCTTTGAGTACCACATAAATATCAATATCGCTCTCCTCTGTCGGTGTGCCGTAAGCGTAAGAACCGAAAAGGATAATCTGTTCGCAATCATCACCCAATGTTTCCAAAATCATCTCTTTAATTTTAGGTATTTCTTCGTTTCTCATCTCACTTTATCTCCCATTCCGTATCTTGTATCAAAAAAAATATTTTCGTAACACAAAAATCATAAATCTTTTGCGCTCTTGCGATAACCGTTTGGGCTATCGTTTCATCAACATTCCATTCATTAGGATAACGGGTTACCGCTCCGTAGGGATTGATTCTTTGGCAATCATACTGTATCTCTGAAAAACTACTGTCAATGTTTTGACAACGTTTAACGAGTTCTTCCAAATTATGTATTTTAGGCGGTTCAATATTGTTGGCAACCAAAAACGCTTTGAGTGTTTTTTCGGCGCATTGCTGAGAATGCCATGCGGCAATTTCTGTTTCTTTGGGATAAACATCCTCAAACATGTGTCTTGCGGTAATTAAATCGCTTTTGGCATAGCGAATCCAATCTAAAACAAATTCTTTCTTATCCATACAAAACAACTCCTTTATCGGCGATAATCCGTTCAAGTGTCGGTCCCGTGCTGCGCCATTCAAAACGCGATTTATAATTGGCGAGTACGTCAATTTCTTTGGAGTAATTATGTTTTCCAAAGCCGACATAAATATCCTCAAGTGCCAAACACGGATTTTTGCTGCCGTCTTTGAGTACCACATAAATATCAATATCGCTTTCTTCACGAGGTGTACCGTAAGCATAAGAGCCAAAAAGGATAATCCGTTCGCAATCATCACCCAATGTTTCCAAAATCATCTCTTTAATTTTAGGTATTTCTTCGTTTCTCATCTTTTACTTACTTCCTTTTAATAAATAATTTTTGCCAACGTTTTTAGAAATTATGACTATAAATATTTGTAATATTTCAGCGGAATTTCCGTAATTATATTACAATAGTGTCAAGTAAAAATTTTTGTATCTATTCAGCAGCGATCAGGTAGGCAACATTTCGCCGAAGGGTTTTCACCCGCCGTCGCGCCGGTTGGTTGGAAACTTGCTGATTGTTTTATATTTGGGGAAAGATCATTTGATCACTGATGAATGTCCGTGTTTTTGTCCCGTTAGGGACAAAATATTGGTAGAAAATGAAATTGATGAAAAAAACGCTCGTCCCGTAGGGACGCAATGTTGGTAAAATTTACCTTTGGGTATTGATTCCGAGAATGACCAATATTTCGTCTATTTTAAGGGAACTTCTAAAAACTTCGACTGAAATCGACCCAAATCGATTTAGTCGAATCGGGGCGATTTCAGTCGATCAAAAACAAGTTTTTGATTATATATCAGTGGAATTTTTGTTTGAGGTTAAAAAAGTATTCGCCCTGAAAGGGCAACATAAGCCAGCCCGCCGCAACGCGGGTAAGAATCCCCAATAAAATCGCCCTGAAAGGGCAGTATATCTTGTGAATCAAACGGTTCTATTGCCCTTTCAGGGCGTAGGAAAAACATCATGAAGTCGATCACAAAATAAAAATTCCACTGAATAGTTACAAAGAGGCCAATATTAAAAACCACTTAATAAACCCCTTAAATTTAAGCATATTTATTATCGTACTTTTAGGAAAG
>JAIRLW010000579.1 GCA_031259095.1 Planctomycetaceae bacterium
GAAATTCTTTCTCCTCCACTTTTTTGAAACGATATTTCTTGCCGTCAATAAACACCTCGTCGGCTTCTACTTCAAATTGAAGTAACCACTGACGAAAGACCTCTCGACTACAATCAAGAAATGTTTCAAGTAACTTTTGAGTAACATCCTCAGCTTCCCGAACACTGAGACTTTGACAAAAATTCTCACGGGAAAAATCAAAACTTACATTGATTCTTTTTTTATTCAACATTATATTAATTTCTGCCTTCATGGCATTCCTCCGTTTTAGTGGGTGGTAAGTTGTTTATAACACTACCATTACTATCCCACAAAACGAGGTTTTGTAAAATACCAATTCTAAAAAATTATATATTAAAAAATTACCTAAATTACCTAAACATACGTAGAGTCAAAGTTACACCCATAAAATAGACAATTACCTTGAGTCTTCTTCCATTTCCGGCAAGCCCATTTCACGCCGTACACGATTTGCTTCTTCGGATGTAATATGATAAATATAGATTGAGTAACCAATTCGATCAACCGGTTCAATCTGTTTGAAATATTCGTACTGTTTGGACGAACCGTAGAGTTCATGGATTCCTATTGCAAACCAACCCGGTTCCAATCCTTGAGAGAGTAATTGTTGATTATCCTTAATACCAAGCCAGTTAAGTGTGTCTGTAGTTGAATAAACAATTTTAATCGGTCTTGCTTCCGTGTGTTTATTGTACCATTTTTTGAGAAAGTACAAATTTTGTCCCCAATCGACATTACTACCGAGTAAATGTTTATGACCATTTTTGGGACCGCCGATCAATTCGTTGAAATAGGACATCGAATGCGGAAAATAATAAAGACTGCTTCCTGCTATCCAAAATAATAAAACAGCTATTATGGTTGAAAGGATATATTGTTTTTGGGTAAATAATTGTCCGAGTTTACTGATCCAGAGATAGGCAAACGGCAACACAAGAATAATATATCGCGGATGAAGCGAAAAACCGGTTTGACTGCTGACAAAAATGAAGAGTATAATACCGGGCAAAAGGATAACCATTTCGTCCCGCCAGGGAGCATTATATTTTGTACAAAAACAGGACACAATCACCGTAAGCAATCCGAGACACAAAATTCCAAGCGGTTCTTTAATCAGTATTATGTACGCATAATAGTACCACCAACCATGATCAGAATATTCGCCGCGTAAATACGATTTGATACCGCGCTCAAAGTCGAGTTTCTGCGTGTCTATTCCCTGTACAAACTCACACGGTAGTGGAATAGGAACATAACCCAACCACGAATCCGCAAAACGATTGCCAATCGTAACTGTAAAATTTTTGTTGCTAATTTCTCTGCCGGTAAGTGTATGACTGATGAATTGATAATCTTTGAGTAACCGAAAGGAACCATCAAAAGCGTAACCCATATTGATCATATAGATACCGATAAGAAAAATGACCGTCAACTGTTTGAATCCGGGAATCACCGGTTTTTCTTCCGTCTTTTTTCGCGACAAATAATAAAAATAATAAGGTAATACCCAAAGGAACCACATCAAGAACCACGACGGAAATGCAATTATCCATGTCATTTTTGCAAGCGGTAACAGTCCAAGACCAATTCCGGCGATAACGGTTTTACTCCATAATGGCGTTTTGAGCCATCGCCAAAATGTATAAATTCCAATAATACCGAGCGCGGAAGCGCAAACGTCTGGACAAAGGGTCGCTCCCCAAGCAAGAACAAGCGGTGAAAAGGTCCAGAGTGTAAGAAAAATCAGCCCGGCATTGTTACCGTAAAGCTCCAACGAAAATTTGTAACCAAACCAACTGCCAAGTAAAATGATCGGAATCAACGAACAACGCGCAAAAAAAAGACACCAATGAATTTTTTCCGGCGTATTGGCATCAACAAAAGCGTTACCGATATGCCATTCTGAACGGTCTTGTGGCCGCGGGGAGTAGGATTTCCAATTATAGTTTGGAGAGGTTAAAAGAATCGGCAAACCGACAACATAACGTGTTAGAGGCGGATTGACATGAAAAACATCATAACGAAAAGTTTTGTAGAAATAGATGGCGGAACCAAGGTGACCTGTTTCCGTGCGGTTGCAAGAGGTTTGGTAATTCAGTACGATTAATAAACATACCTGTAACCCCAAAAGGAAAATCAAAACTACTGAAGGAAGTATTACATTTTGTTTCACAGACTTCATAAATTATTCAGATGATTTTTTATTATGCTTTTTTGGTAAACAGATTTTGAATAAAAATAATTTTGGATAAATCCGCCGAATCATAATCCCCAAAATCCACAAACCACAAAGAATCAATGAACAGCCCGCCATGGTATTCCACTTTTTACTAGATGGATATTGAGGAATAAGAATATAACCACTGTAACCATGAAGGAGTGATGATTCCGGATTTCGTGTATATGTTTCACGGATAGGATCAATAAGTGTATAGATATTCTTTTTCTTATCAAAATCCACGACAACAATAAAATGTCTCCAATTTTTTTCTTGACTGGTAATTCCGTGAAGAATAAAGGGACGTGGAACTTTTGAAAGTTCTTTCGATTTGACAAATCTTGCTTCTACCGGAACGCCAAGTTTTTTAGATGCAGAAATCAATGTTTCCATCGAACAGCCTTTGACCGAATCAAGCGGAACAAGTTCTTTCACTTGTTGTAATGTAACATTATATCCTTCAAGTTTCATAAGAACATA
>JAIRLW010000020.1 GCA_031259095.1 Planctomycetaceae bacterium
GGAATTGAAACCGGCGTTGAAATTGTTACAGCAAGGCAATATTGCGCCGGTGGATTTTGCACAAGCGGCAATTGGTCCCGGGATTGCTATTTATAGCCGTTACGATGCTGTGTTAAATTCCGATAATAGTCCGGTGTCCATACGTGAGGCATTAGCAGAAATTAGCGCAACAATTGACGAAGTACAGAATGAACAAGACAGCGAGTTAGATAATGAAACACGTTTTTTGATTGCATGGTTTGAGCAATTCGGTTATGAGATGGGCGATTTTGGTGATGCAGAAACGCTTTCACGTGCAAAAAACACGGTGATTGATACAATTTCCAATGCGGGTTTGTTGTATGCCAAAGCAAGTAAAGTTCGAATTATCAAGCGGGATGAATACGATTACGAAAAATTCGATCATCGGCATTTGACGATTTGGGAAGTATGTCAACGTTTGGTATATTATCTGGACAAACACAGTGAAAACGGAGCAGCGGAGTTGATGAGTAAACTTGATAACCAAACAGTCAACATTGCGCGGGACTTGACCTATCGTTTGTTCAAACTTTGTGAATTGAAAAAACACACCAATGAAGCGATCCTATTCAACTCATTGATTGTATCATGGTCAGAAATTGACCGTTTGGTAAAACAAAAAAAGAACAACGAAAAACAATTGAATATGTTCGACCAATTGGCAAAATTGACCTAATTTTCATGATTTACAAATATTAGAGAAATTATATGATATGTTAATTATGAAAATTTTGAAAATTCTGTTTAATTTTAACAACCAAACAAATGGCAAAATCAAATCATACCAAAGTCGGCGAAGCTCTTGAAATTTTGAATCAAGGCTTATATCCATTTTTTGAACGTGAAATGCAATCCGTTCACGGCGATCAATGGCAGGAAATCGCCAAACAATCGTTACGTGAAGACCGTAACATTGATAAATCCGCTTCAAAAAACAAAAAAATAAACTGGGATACGCAAAATATTTTGGTTGTGATGTGGAATCAATGGAATGTTGTTTTTAGCAAAATATTAGGAATTTCGGAACGTTCTTTGATCAGTGAATTACGTGAAATTCGAAACCGCTGGGCACATCAGACCGCTTTTAACGGCGATGATACTTATCGTACACTCGACAGTATAGAACGGCTTTTGACGGCAATCTGTGCACCGGAATCAAATGAAATTAAAAAAGAAAAAGACGTTTATTTACGCGCCCGTTATGAAGAACAACGCCGCTATGAACAGAAGAAAATCGTTGCCAATTCTTCCCAAACAGGCGTGAACCATAACGACTTAAAACCGTGGCGCGAAATTGTAACTCCGCATAACGATGTTTGTTCCGGAAACTACCAAAATGCCGAATTTGCCGCCGACTTATGGCAAGTCTATCTCGGCGACGCCGGTTCTGAATATCAAAATCCCGTTGAATTTTTTCGCCGCACCTTTTTAACAGACGGATTAAAAAGATTACTAATCAACGCCGTTAAACGGCTCGGCAAAAATGAAGGTGATCCTGTTATCGAATTACAAACAAATTTCGGCGGCGGTAAAACTCACGCGCTGCTCGCATTGTATCATCTGTTTTCCTGCAGCAATGTCAATGAATTAACCGGAATAGATGAAATGTTACAAGAATCCATAGACTCTTTTCCGTCCGACGTTCATCGGGCAGTTATTGTTGGAACGCAATTAAGCGCCGGCAGTCCGAATAAGAAAAAAGGTAACATCTCCACTCATACCCTTTGGGGTGAAATCGCCTGGCAACTTGGAGGAAAAGAAGGTTACGAAATGATTCGTTCTGATGATGAAAATGGAACAAACCCCGGCGATAAATTGCGCGAACTATTCAACAAATTTTCGCCATGCCTGATTCTCATTGATGAATGGGTTGCTTACGCCAGACAACTTAAAAATAGTAACGATAATATAAAATTACCCGCAGGTACTTTTGATACACAATTCACCTTTGCTCAGGCATTAAGCGAATCGGCAAAAGCGGCCAACAAGACTCTTTTATTAGTAAGTATTCCCGTTTCCGATAATGAAATCGGCGGAGATTTAGGAAGACAAGCGTTACCCCGTTTGAAAAACGCAATTGGTCGTCTTGAATCGAGTTGGTCTCCGGCTAATTCCGATGAGAGTTTTGAAATTGTCCGCCGCCGTCTATTTGAACCAATAACAGATAAACAAGCCTTCATTGACCGTGATGTTGTTGCGCGTGCGTTTGTCAATATGTATGGAAAAAATCATAATGAATTTCCTTCGGAATGCCGTGAAGCGGATTACGAACAACGGATTAAAAATGCGTATCCGATTCATCCCGAATTATTTGATCGTTTATATAACACCTGGTCAACATTAGATAAATTTCAACGAACCCGCGGCGTGCTACGTTTAATGGCGGCAGTAATTCATTCTCTCTGGATACGTCAAGATAATAACTTATTGATCATGCCGTCAACCATTCCAATTGACGATCCGGTCATTCAGTCTGAATTGACACGGTACCTTGACGAGCAATGGGCGTCCATTATTTCCGCAGATGTTGACGGAGAAAGTTCATTGCCGTTACGGTTAGACAGCGAAATTCCGGTGTTAGGACGTTATTCCGCTTGCCGGCGTGTTGCGAGAACGATTTATATTGGTTCCGCCCCGACATTACAGACGGCTCACAAAGGTATTGACGAAACATTAGTGAAATTAGGCTGTGTCCAACCGGGTGAACAAGTCGCAACTTTCGGCGATGCAATACGGCGTTTAACCGATAAGGCAATGTATCTCTATGTTGATAATAAACGTTATTGGTATTCAACACGATCAACCGTAACACGTCTCGCCATAGAAAAAGCCAATCGTGTCGATGAACGAGAAGTTTTCAATGAAATTCACAAACGGCTTAATGAAGAAATTACATTTCGCGGCGACTTTGCAAAAATTCATATTACCGGTAAAAGCAACGACATCCCCGATGAACGGGAAGTTCGGCTTGTGATTCTGCCGCCGGATTTTCCATTTAATAAAGAAGAAAACGGCACAAAAAGATTGGCAGAAGAAATTCTGAATAAACGCGGTAATTCCCCTCGTCAATACAAAAACACATTGATATTTCTTGCCGCAGATGAAATTAGTCTTGCCGATTTAATAAACATTGTGAAACAATATCTTGCATGGAAAACAATCAACGAAGAAAAAGATACATTGAATATTGAAAAACTTCAAGAAGGACAAATTAGATCAAAATTGAATGATTATGATAAACGGGTAGAATCACAAATTCTCGAAACATTTTGCCGTCTATTGATTCCGGCACAGGAACAACCGAATGGTGAGATTGTATTGCAAGACGTTAAATTGAGATTATCGCAAGACGACGATCTGATTAAGGCAATTCTACGCAAATTAAAAGACGGAGATCAAATTGTTCCGAAATTAGGCGATATAATGTTGCGAAAAGAACTTGACCGTATTCCGCTTTGGCAGGGCGATTCGGTTAAAATTAAACAACTTGTCGAATATTTTGCGTCTTATGTTTATTTGCCTCGTTTGTTAAATCCGAACGCGCAGCGGAACAATATAAACAAGATAGCAAAACATCAAAGAATAAAACACTAACAAATGAAACAATTGAGTCTGTCAATGATCTTCAAAAACCCGACAATAAAAAAACAGAAACGATTGTTCCCAATCCCAAAATTTATCATCGGTTTCATGGTTCGGTTAAACTTAATGCGCTGCGAATAGCAAAAGATGCGAGTCTGATTGCCGATGAAGTAATACAACATCTGATCAATCTCGACGAAAATGAGGAACCGGAACCCGAAATAACATTAGAAATTCAAATCAAATTTCCCAATGGCATTTCAGAATCAAATAAAATTTGCAGCGATATTACCGCAAATTGCCAAGAACTAAAATTTATCGATCACGGTTTTGAAGAAAATTAACACATCTGAAATTAAAAATTAAGTTTTTAGAAGTTGCCGTAAATATTCGTATCCAATAAATAAAACTAAATAACAAAACATAAATTAATCGTTAATTATTCAGTGGAATTTTTGTAAAGATTTTAGGTTTATATTCGACGAACCTCATTTCTACCTAAATTTTTCCTAACAAAACAACCTCAGTAGCACAAAT
>JAIRLW010000059.1 GCA_031259095.1 Planctomycetaceae bacterium
TGAGGTAATGAGGTTTGTATTTTCGGGATTTATTGCTACTGAGGTTGTTTTAAACAATCGTTCGGAAAAATTAGGTTGAAAATGAGGTTTGCGGAAACTGTTAAAAGACGTTTTGGAAAATTCCACTGATATATTACAATGAAAAAAAACAACCCCTCACCCTCAGATAGCCCGCCTCAACGGGGCGGGTAATGAATTTAACGCCCCTTCGGGGCTATCAAATTCTTCCGGCGGTAAAACGAAATACAACGGTCATTTCTTATCGTACAAAGCATAACGAATTATTCCTCAGTAAAAGCAAACGTAAAAAAGCATACTCAAAAACAGCGTAACCATCAACGCCAAAAAATTAATTTTTTAGAGACGTCCAGTATTTATTCCATTGCCCCATTTGTTCCTACACCAAAAAATTTAGAGACTAAAGTGACCATCGTTTTTGAAGGCTTTTGTAATCAATTTACCAATAAAATCAATTATACGGTTGTTTTCTTTCACACAATTTTGTGAAAAAGTGAGGTTCAAGGCTATTTTGTTTTTTTCATAACCTACATTACAGCATAACGGCAAACGAGAAAGAATAAATTTTTTCCTTTTGAGTTTTTGCAACCGCAACCTTATCACATTGCGGCCGTGTTGATAACCCGACACATTTAACCGTCTTCAATTATTATTCCGATGGGCTTCCTTAAACAATTTTATCGTAATATTTTGTGCAACCGTTATTCGCTCATGGCTCGCAACGATTTTGAAAGACTTCCGAAGTTGGAGATTGAATCTCATTTATCGACCGCAACGTATGGCGATTTTACATTAACCGGAGCGGTTCGGCCATCGTTTGATCTCCGCATTGTTCCCGAACAAGGTTACAAGCATGATTCTTATCGTGATGATTTCAGCCGGACTTCAATTCCGGTTCTTATTGTTTCGGTTTCCGCCGAACAACTTTTTGATACCTTTCTTGATCTCCTTGATCCGCTCGGCGACACGGTTGACGCGGTGCTGGAAACAAGTCATCAGCGAACCGGAGGTTATCACACCGATCTTTATCGGGAAGAAATTGATCTTCCGATTCTAAAAAGTTTTCTGTACGATTTTGAAGAGATGATTTTGAATGACGGTTGCACCGGAATTGCCGTGCTGAATCCGTCGATTCCGGTCGAAGTTCAGTTCGATGAACATAAAATGTTGATCGTTTATGCTGAAAATCTTTGGAAATTTGAATCCATTCTGAAAGAACATCGAATCCCCAAAAAGGAAACAATACGCTTTTTAACGGAAGCGGAACATATCCATTCAACACGGGAGGAATATTTACGGCGTTTCAATGAACTTCAGATTACACTGGGAATTGACGAAGAATGTCCAGTCATACTCTAGGAAACCTCTAAAACCTCTCATAATACTTTTTCCTAAACACAACTTTGAGTTAAAAATCATTCGTCCTTTTGTCCCATTCGTCTCTATCGTCCCTTACCCTTAGCCTCAATTTTAGAGACAGAAGGTTTAGGGACCAATAGACCTACCTCTTGATTTTTTGCGTATAAAAAACGATAATTTGGAACCGTTCAAAATATAACAATCGTAATATATCAGTGGAATATTTTTTTATACGTATGAATATTGGACAAATAACCTTATTTTCACCTAATTTTTCTTACGAAACAACCTCAGTAGCAAAATGATTTCCACCACAACCAACCTTATTACCTCATTATTTGTTTACGTTTTTAATGAGGTAATAAGGTTTGTAGAGACGCAATGCATTGCGTCTCTACTGAGGTTATTTTGTTAGGAAAAAATTAGGTTGAAAATAAGGTTTGCGGAAACAGTTAAAAAACGTTTGGGAAAATTCCGCTGATATGTTACTAACAATCAATTTCCCTACACTCTTAGCCCATTTTTATGAAAACACGATTCGAAACATTTTCCGGTCTTTCTGTTGCCGTCATCACGCCTTTTAAGCATGGTCAAGTCGATTATAAAACTCTTCAAGATCAGATTGAATTTCAGGTTGCTGCCGGAACGACGGCGGTTGTTCCGGTTGGAACCACAGGCGAAAGCCCAACTCTTTCCTTTGACGAACATGAACGTGTTCTCCATGCGGTGGTCGAAGCCGCTCATGGAAAAATTAAAGTGATCGCGGGTTCCGGCGCCAATTCCACGCAAGAGGCGCTGCACTTAACTCAATTTGCCCGAAAAGTTGGAGCCGACGCCGCGTTGGTGGTTACTCCGTATTACAACAAACCAACGCAAGAAGGTTTGTTTCAACATTACAAACTGATTGCCGAATCGGTGGATATTCCGATTTGTCTTTACAATATTCCCGGTCGTTGCGCCCGAAATATTGAACCGGAAACAATCATTCGGCTTTCACAATTTCCCAATATCGGCATGGTTAAAGAATCGACAGGTTCGATGGATCAGGCATCTTCGATTATTGCCAATACGGATTTAACCGTGTTAAGCGGCGACGACAGTTTAACACTTCCATTATTGGCGTTGGGAGCCAAAGGGGTTGTTTCGGTTGTCGGAAACATTATTCCGCAAGATATGGTTGCTCTCTGTAACGCTTTTGCTGAAGGTAATATTGGAAAAGCGCAGGAATGGCATTACAAAACTTACACGCTTTGCCGTAACATGCTTTCACTTTCGACAAATCCGATTCCCATTAAGACGGCAATGAAAATGTTGGGGCGTGATACTGGGGAACTCCGTTTACCCATGACGCCGCTCACAGAAACCGAAGAACAGCAATTACGCAAAACTCTTGAAGATTACGGTCTTTTTACTTGACGCATAAAAAATTTCCTGATTATTGGTCCCATTAGTCTTTATCGTCCCTAATATTTTTTCAGTGAAGGGACCTGAGGGACGAATGGGACATGATGGG
>JAIRLW010000387.1 GCA_031259095.1 Planctomycetaceae bacterium
TCATTTCTAACGGCAGAACGAATTTTTCCATTATCACCCAAAAAATTTCTGATTTCGTCACCGTCATTTTCCCAATTGACAAGATATTCTTGATTTCCGTACCATTTTTTGAAATCACCGCCTTTATTATAAGGAAACCATTTTTTTTGAGAATTTTTTGCTTCTTTCCTTGTTGTTGCATTAAATTTTATTTTTGTGAGAGGCGCTTCATACCACCGTCTTAAAAAACGATCATTATCACTTGTTGCTAAACCTTGGCGAGCATCAGTAATTTCTCCAAGTAACTTTCCATTTTCGAATGCTGCAATTATTTTTTCACTTACCCAGTACGCACTTGGGCTGCCCGGAATTTTTTTAAAATCAATGGTAGAAACGCGGAAAAAATCATCATCAGAAGGGATTAATTTATTACGTGAATTATTCGGAGGAAATGAAATTGGTTTATTTTTAACATCAATATTTTCATATTCAACAAAACAATATGCGCCCTTTATTTGGGGATTACTCCCCAATCGCCATACGGTTGCGGATGTTCCAAATGCAATTCCCATAACCATATTAGCCATATGTACCATTACTTCTATCGTCGTCGTTGCTAAAATTTTTTCACGAAATTTTTCAAAAGTCGAAAGGAACATCCAACTTTGCATCGTTACCATGCCACATAATCCATTGTCAAAAATCATTTCTAATCCTCTTTCGATGAACATTGCGAAGAGATCTATTTTTGTATCGGGATAATTTTCTGTTGCGAATTTTTTTAGAGTTGGATTCATAAATTTGTTTCCCATGTACGGCGGATTGGTAACAATAAAATCATATTTTTGTGCAAGAAATTCCGTTTGTTTTATGAGCGGTTTCAAAGAAGCAATGACTTCTTGATCACTCATATCGCCGTGTTGCTCAATTATTTCCGTTTTGTTTTTTATCGTTTCCAATTGCGGCGGCAATGTTTCCGGTATCCGAATCAATGTTCCAAATGTTTTGGCATTTTTGAACAAATCCATCAATACGTTAATATCCGATAAATTGATTTTATCTTTCAATAAATTTTTTGGATTCATCAACGGTTTTTCATTGAGTTCGATGGCGGCGAATTTTTTGCGCGGCAAGAGTACGCTGTTTGTTTTTAAACTTGGATCGTTGAGATGTTGAGTGATGAGTTCCGCGTCGAGATGATTGCTTTCATTTATTGTTATAATATTAGGCGTCATTTTTTTTGTTTTTATCTTTGTCAAAATTGTCCGGTCATCTTCGGCGGCTTTCATCATGAGCGCAAATGCGGCGAGTTGCGCCGCCCTTTCATCAATTTCAATTCCAAAAAGATTTTTTGACAAAATCAAATACGGAATATCCTGTTTTCTGTAACCGCACTCAAGATAAATTTCCTTAAACAAATTGTACGCTTCAACAAGAATGTGTCCGCTTCCGCACGCCGGATCAAGAAACGTCAACTCCTCAACCTGTTTCACGTCCGCCTTTTCCTGATTCTCAGACGGAATGTAATATTCCATTTTGTTGCGCAAATTTGATTCGGGATAACTATTAAGCCGTTGTTTACCAAGCGTATTTTGTACAAGATATTTGACAATCCAATTAGGCGTGAACAATTGCGTGGCGGCAGGAATGTCTTCGCTTGCGACTATTTTACCAATGACTTCGTCCTTCTTTTCCGAAATATAAAATTGATACAGCCAACCAATAATCTCAATGTTTTGCCACAAATCTTCATCAAGATCATTCACCAGCATACGTACCGGCGATTCAGAATGTAACAAATTATCTGGAATCAAAAGTTCTGTTTCATCTGTTACTTTTTCAAACAAAAAAGGCATTGTTTCATGAAGTTCGTTACATTGAGCCAATAATATTTCTTGATACAGCGCTGCGTCTTGATTACCGGCAAGTTTCATCTTTATCACCTTATTATGGTCAAGATTAGACCATTCAATGTCTTCCGCATATTCAAGAATTTCCGGCTGTTTCTTTTCCGGATTTTTGTTCGAAAAAACACGGCGTCCGTGAGACAAATAATCATGAATTTCCATGTACCGAATAGCAACAAAACGATTGAACCATGTGTACGCAACCGATTCAATAACATTTTTAAGTCGTTCATTCTTAATTCGTAATTCAAGTTTTCGCCGTTGTGCCGCGATGGAAATTGGAAATACTTGATCGCCAATGATTACCGTATTACCCTTCTCTTTCATGGGAATAATTTTGTCAGACAATCCATAAATCATTGCCTTCGTTTCAACTGCGCCGATAAACTTCTTCCGCGATTCCAACGCAAATTTTTTAAGTGTACGCGTGTCCATAATTGTAGATGATAGGTTGATAATTGTAGATTGATAAATTTGTATATTTTTACAATAATTGTAATATATCAGTGGAATTATTGTTTGAGGTTAAAATTGTATTCGCCCTGAAAGGGCAACATAAGCCAGCCCGCCGCAACGCGGCGGGTTAGAATCCCTAATAAGACCGCCCTGAAAGGGCAGTATATCTTGTGAATCGAACAGTTATGTTGCCCTTTCAGGGCGAAATTGTGTGGGTACTTTGAACCCTACCCGTTGGGTAGGGCTGGC
>JAIRLW010000107.1 GCA_031259095.1 Planctomycetaceae bacterium
AAATAATTGCGAAATGTTGCCGAAAAAAACGGCAAAAAAAGCATATCGCAATCGAATCAGATTCATAGTTTACACCGAATCAGATAAATTGTCAATCAAGAAATTTTCCCTCTTCCCGAAAATTTTCAAAATTTTTCTGATTATTTCGGAATTTATCGGACAACTGTTTACATCAATCATTCTAGGCAGGCGATCTTTTGCCAAAGGGCTTTCAACCACCGTCGTGTTGCCTTTAGTAGTTGATCATGGAAAATGTTGTCCCATCATGTTCCATCACTGAAAAATTTTAGGGACAAATGGGACAATAAGGACTGTCTGTTGGGACAAAAGATAGGCAATGTTTCGCCGAAATGTCGCCTACCATTGTTTACCGAAATTAACTGCCAATCTGTGAACGCTAGAAAAAATTTCGGGATACTTGAATTTTTTCATAGACCGTAATATGATAGTGGGGAACTTTTAAAAATATCATTTGCCAAAAGATTTTTGATTAATTGATTATTGGTCCCATTAGTCCCTAAAGTCCTTTTTTGAGAGACTTTAGGGACTAAAGGGACATTAGGGACAAATGATTTTTCATAAAACATTGTGGTGAAAAAATGAATTTTTAGAGGTTCCCTATTGTTTTAATTTTTGACCCCAAAATAAGTGAATGGTTTTATGATTTCTACGGATGAACCGATGATACCTTCCGAAATGATGCCAATCACCGACGCGGAATTTCATGCAATCCGCGATTTGGTGTACAATCGTTTTGGGATCACCCTTTCCGATCAAAAAAAGAGTTTGGTGGTCGGACGTCTTCAAAAAATACTGCGTCAGCATAATTTCAAGACGTTCAAACAATATTATGACAGTCTCATTGCCGATAAAACCGACGCGGCAATCAGTGAACTGGCAAACCAGATTACAACAAATCACACCTTTTTCTTTCGTGAATCGGAACATTTTGACTTTTTCAAAAGTGATATTTTGCCGTGGATGACTGCGGAACATAAAAAAAACCGCAATAACGATTTACGTATCTGGTGCGCGGCAGCGTCCAGCGGTGAAGAACCTTACACGTTGATTATCACCTTGTTGGAATATTTTGGTAACGATTATAAAAACTGGGATTGCGGGCTGCTGGCAACCGACGTTTCGGAAAAGGCATTGCTCGCCGCAAAAAAAGGCATTTACGACGCAACACGACTGCAAGGAATTTCCCCGTCGATTCTCAATAAATATTTTAAAAAAACATCTGAAGGTTTTGCCGTCATTGATCAGATTAAAAAAGAAGTTACAATAAGACGTTTCAATCTGATGAATAAAACATTACCGTTCAAAAAACCGTTTGATTGTATTTGGTGCCGGAATGTCATGATTTATTTTGACGCGGAAACAAAAATTGATCTTGTCAACCGAATGTATCAACAAACCGTCAATGGCGGTTATCTTCTGATTGGTCATTCGGAAACGTTGGGACGTGACCAAACTCCTTGGAAATATATTAAACCGGCTGTTTACCGTAAAATGGAATAACAGTTGCAATAATCAATGCCAATTCGCTTTTTTTGCAAACGTTGCAACCAGATGATTCAAATCGGGTCACAAAGGGCTGGGCAACTTGTCGTGTGTCCGCAATGCAGTGAACGTCTAACAGTACCGGCTCAATCTGTAGCACAAGCCGAAACGCTCTATCAATTTCTAAAACGAAAACGTCTCGCAGAAAAAAACGGAAAAACATCCGGCTTTTCTGCGTTACAAAAAACTGCGCAAAAATCAGCGGATTCGGCATTGCCGGTTCATGAACAAGTTCAGATTCGGGAAAACGCGAATGAGGAAATCGAGGAGGAAACAAATGGGACTTTAGAAGAAATTAATCCGGAAGAGATGGATCGTTGGATCAAAGAGTTTTGGACAACACAACCAAAGGAGAATAAAATCGCAACAGAAAACATTCGCACCTCGACGTCGGTTCCGCCAACTCCGGTTCAACAAGCATCGGTTCAACCTGTTGCAGAAATTTGTAAAACCGCAACACTAACAATCCGTCAACATGAAACTTGGTTATTGTTTCGAACATGGCTTTTTATTGTTTTTCTTTTTGGACTTGTCGGCGGTTTTAGTATTTGTTCGTTTTTTACGAGTTTGCGCAAAAATATTTCAGAAATGAACGGTTCGGCAACATCGGTTCTAACGTCGGAGAATTGTGTTTCGGGAAAATTATATTATCGCGGATTTGACGGAGAACGAATTCCTGACGCTGATGCGGTTGTTTTGCTTTTGCCGTTGGATCGAATACCAACGTTTCCGATTTCAGGAGTTGGTCTTCGTCCCGATGACCATCATCTTTCATCGACAGCGGACAGTGTTCAGCAGATTAAAGAGATTGGCGGTACATTTCAGAGAACCGGCGCCGATGGAACGTTTTTAATACAGTACGAAAACAAAGGACGTTATCTTATTTTAATGATTTCCGCCCATTCCAAACGTTCCGACGCCGAAGAACCAGACGTCGCAACGATCCGTGAATTAAAACGTTTTTTTCGGAATCCCAAAGAACTTCTTAGCGATTACCATTTTAGCCGCGAAGAATACGAATTTGAGCAGGGAAAATATCTGATCCGACAAACGTTTTAGTCCAAAATTCCAGAGTTATTTTTCTTAACCACAGAACACATAATAATTCGCAAATTACGCCGATTTTCGCAGATTATTTTGAGGAATTTTATCATGGTATAGAACTAATGGTCATTATTCAGCGGATTTTTTAATACTGATTTTTAACTACGAAAGACACGAAGGAACACGAAAATGGTGTTACGATTTTTTTATTTTTTAAAACTTTTCGTGAACATTTGTGTTTTTCGTGGTGAACATAAAAATAATTTAAAAACAAGTTGCGAAAATCAGCGTCATCTGCGGACTTCTCTCGCGGTATTCTCGAAGGTTGCAGGAATTGTAAAACGTTGGCAATGAGAGTTTCCGACCAGTTGGAATTCTGATTGCCGTTCGTTCACAGGGGCAAGTCGGCTATCGCTGACGCGACCTTTTGGCAAAAGCACCGCCTACCTGATAAAGATTGCCTACCAATATTGACCAGCCAGTTGCCCCTAAATTCCGAAACAATCAAATTGAATATTAACTACATAATCTCACTGATATATTATTTACTAGCAATAATATACGGTGAACGTTTAGGTCTTACAACGAAACGGTCGGCTTGTTCGTCGTTGAAGGCAGTTTTTTCGACGTCCCATTTTAGCGGTCGGTTTAGTTTATACGTAATGTTGGCGAGTTGGCACGCGGTCGCGGTGGCGGCTCCGTAAAAAAAGTCTTGGAACGGACGCAACCGGTTACGAACACAATACACAAAATCATCATGGAGTCTTCCGGCTCCGCCGCTGTAACGCCGAACTTCAACCGCACGAATCGGTTTAATTTTGTTACGGTC
>JAIRLW010000119.1 GCA_031259095.1 Planctomycetaceae bacterium
CTAGTTTTTGCCGTCCACCGCTTCATGCGTTAAAACGAGATTAGTATTAGAAAAACAATATCACGTTTATACCATGAGGAACGACCTCACATAAAGAGCAAATAAGTAATCAATTTTTAGGAAAGAGCAGCTCTAATATAAAGAGGAAAATATTTAAAACCCTTAAATTTAAGCATATTTATTATCGTACTTTTAGGAAAGTGCAGCAGAATAAAACATTGGACGATTTGGAAAAAATCGGTACTGAACACAGTAGTGTTCATGCCAGTGGGTTCAATGGTGCTTTTGGAAATGGAAGTGTACGATTTATCTCAAATACGATTGACCCTTACATCCTGAATGCACTAGGAACCTATGATGACGGTGAATCGATTAATCTGCCATGAGGTAACCGTGAATATTTCGGTATATTTCACAGACGTCCCAGTATCTACTTATTACATTTTAAACTGGACTTTTGAAAATTTCGTAACTAGTTATATCAAAAGGATTTGTAACTCAATCTCACTCGATTTTTTGCACATTGTGAAACAAAAAAATGAAACACATAGGCGGCGCGAATGGCGAACCGGAACTGTAACGGAACGAACAGGAACAAATACAGATGCCGTTGGAAATATTATCGGATACAGTTATACCCATAGACCTGAACAGTATCTTGTTGAGTTGGTAAATATTTTGTAATTTCTGGATTGGCCGATGACGAAGAAATGTCTGTTGAATTATACTCCCTTACTTTAACATTCGTCTTGACATGTCTATAGATATCTATTATATTCTTTATTGTTGTTTGCCTTAGTTTCCGAGTTCGGTTTTTTTGACCGCTTTTCCGAAAATACGGAAAGTTATACTTTCGGCAGTCAGCATTATCATGCTTTAATTATTGCAATAATAAAAATGTTTGTATTTTTGTCCCGTTCGAGACAACATGTTGGTAGAAAATAATGGCAATTAAAAACAAGCGTCCCGTAGGGACGCGATGTTGGTTAAAACCGGACGTCAATACAAATGTTACCAACATAACGTCCCTAACGGGACGGAAATGTTAATTGATACAAAAAAATATCGTCTGATTCTGGACACAATTTTAAACATTATAATCTTGACTGCTTATGGCATATTAGCGCAAGAATCTTTATACTTAATACTTGACTTAAATCATTTACCTTGCCTCAAAAAAACAAAAATTCCATTGAATAATTACAAAAATAAAATAGATCATGACCATTTATTGTACCGTTTTCAAATTCGGAATAGAACAATGAAAACATCATTTTTCATTGCAATAATTTTGTTTCTTTTTATTGTTTTGGGATTTCATTCGACGTTTGCAAATGAGCAGGTTTTGCTTGAGCAGATTAAGCGGATGCAAACGAATATTGATTCGCAAAACGGTTTGCCATGGGGAACTCATGGCGTGGCGAAGGGTTATCATTCCAATTTCGAAAAAGGAACCCGTGTTCATCCAACCCGCGCCGCAATGGATTACGCCGCTTATTTTCTTGCAAGTCCGCTCAAAGAACATCAGAATCAGGGTCGCACTCTTCTGGAAAAAGTTTTAGCGTTACAGGATAAAAATCCCGAAAGTAAAACGTTTGGCGTTTGGTCATGGTATGCCGAAGAATCGCTCGCTCAAATGGCTTATGTTGATTACAATTGGGCAGATTTTCAAGGGGCAATTCTTGCGGTAATATTGCACGATTTTTCGGATCGGCTTTCCGTTGAACTTCGGGAAAAAGCGAAAAAATCGTTAGAATATTGTTGCCGTGCGATTATCAAACGGAATGTCGGTCCCGGTTACACCAATATTGCAGTCATGGGCGCGGTCGTTACGGCAACTGCCGGCGAAATTCTTGAAACACCAGAATTTCTCGATTACGGACGGAAACGGATTCAACGAAATCTTGACTATTATAAAGAAACAGGCGGTTTCAATGAATACAATAGTCCAACTTATACCATGACTGTTATTTATGAATTGGAACGAATGCTTTATCTGGTTTCCGATTCAGAATGTCGTGCAGTTGCAACGGAATTATTGGGCGAAGCGTGGAAAATTGTTGCGGAACATTATCATGTTCCGACCGGCGAATGGGCTGGTCCGCACGCGCGAAGTTACAGCGACCGCCTTTCGCAACAAACACGCAACGGAATTTTAACCCGTGCCTGCGTATTGCCGGAGAATACTGTTATCGATTCTGTACCGCTTGTTCCGATGGTTTCCGTTCCCAATACGTTGCAACATTTTTTTACGGAAATTCCTGAACATCCGGTAGAACGTTGTTCTGTTTTTGTCAAAAGGCGACCAGAGTTTAATGTTTCAGGAACAACGTGGATGGATTCTACCGCAACTCTTGGAACAGCAACCTATCACACCTTTTGGGAACAAAATCGTGGGTTCATTGGTTATTGGACAAGTTCCGGTTTGCCGACGCCAGTGTTACGGCTTCGGTTTTTACACAATGGTTCAGATTTTTCCAGTGCGTGGGGACGGCATCGGCAATCGGGAACGAAAATCGTTTCGGCAATCGGATTGCTGAAAGATCAAGGAAGTATGCATCCAATTTTTGATCGTCCCGGAAAAACCGGAATCTTTAACGCAAAATCGTTTCAAATTATTTATCAACTCGAAGCCCAAGACGCAACCGTTAAAACATTAGATTCCAACCGTTTCGAACTTACCGCCGGAACTATTCGTGCGGCGGTGCATGTTGCCGACAACTGTTCTTTTGATAACGCAACAATAATCTGGAAAACGGAACAGAAAGACCATTTTGCCGCAGTGATTGGCGTTTGCTACGAAGGCGAAGAAAAAGCGTTTCCGTTTCGGGAAATGGGAGAAATACGAATCGGTACGGCGTTGGAACTTCTTCATCCAGACGACAAACCTTCCGAATCGCCGGTCAAGTTGGTCGAAAGTGATTTTGAAACCAAAGAAGATGGAAAATTTTACGGCGTTCTCTGGCCCGAGGTGAATGACAATAAACCATTGCTCGCTCCCCTAAAACCAACTAATCGCTGAACCCATTAGGAAACATTCGCAGCAAAAAATATTACTAAATTTACATAAAAAGTAATTATGGCAACTTCTAAAAACTTGTTTTTTGATCGACCGAAATCGACTCAATTCGACTAAAATCGATTTTGGTCGATTTCAATCGAATTTGTGTTTAGGAAATGGTTAGGTATTTTTCGAGGTTTCCTTATAAATAATACATGGTTTTTTTGATTACGAAATTAAAAACCAAAATAGACAGTTACCTTTTTATTATTATCATCGGGGGAGTCTCTTGAAAACATCGGTATTCTTTATTATGATTTCATTCCGATTTCAACAATGTCAGAAAAAATTTACCATTAACGATTCACCATTACGTCCGAACCTTTGCCATAATAACACCAAACAGATATGCGTTTTTTTTTCTCCGCCGGAGAACCAAGCGGCGATATTCATGCGGCTGCTCTAATCAATAAAATTCGGGAACATGTTCCCGACACGGAGTTCATTGGTTTCGGCGGCGCTCAAATGCAAAAGGCAGGATGTCAGTTGCTCTTCGAAATGACCTCGCTGGCATTCATGGGAATTGTGCAGGCGATCTCAAACTATTTTTTGTTCCGAAATATTTTGAATAACGCCAAAAAATATTTTCAACAACATCATGTTGACGCGGTGATTCTGGTTGATTATCCCGGTTTCAACTGGCATGTCGCGCGCGCGGCAAAAGAACAAGGTATTCCGGTGTTCTACTTCATGCCGCCGCAATTATGGAGTTGGGCGTCGTGGCGTGTTCGTAAAATGAAAAAATGGATCGATTGGATTCTTTGTCCGTTACCGTTTGAAGAACGTTGGTTCAAACAACATGGTTGTCCGACAGTATATATTGGTCATCCTTTCTTTGAAGAGATTCGGAACAACATTTCCGACTCAACCTTTTTGGAAAGTTTTTATACTCAATACGGAAACGCTCCCATTCTCACGCTTTTACCCGGTTCACGGACGAAAGAAGTTATGATGAATCTGGACGATATGCTCCTTACCGTAGAATATGTCCGTTCTCTCATTCCTGAGGTCCGACCCATTTTTTCACCGGTCAACATACAACACGCCGAATATATTCAGAAACGATTGAACGAATTGGAAATTTCGGTTCCGATTTTTGTCGGTCATACGCCGGAATTGATTCGTGCGGCGGATTGTTGTTTAGCAGTTTCCGGTTCCGTGTCGTTGGAACTTCTCGCCTGTAATAAACCAACCGTGATTTATTATCGTGTCGGAATGTTAATGTTTTTGATTCAACGGTTCTTTCGGAGAACACGATATATTACCTTAGTCAATTTACTCGGAATTGATCGACCTCAGGCTGTTAAAAATGTTAAACGTGCTAAAATAGAGAACTCTTCAAAGAAATCTCCAAACCATTTATCAAAAAATTTATCAAAAGAATCACCGATCTTTTATGACGATTCAACATGGATTATTCCTTCCGAACCAAGTCTTGAAGATCGTAACCAAATGTTTTTTCCTGAATTTTTAACCGCAACAGATCGTTCCAAAGACGCCGCCGCTTATTTTATTCATTGGCTTTCTAATCCTGCTCATTTGGCAATGCAAAAACGTTCCCTTGCGCTGTTGCTTCGAACTGTTGATCAAATTGAATCGCCATTGAACCAAGCCGCACAAACAATACTCGATAAAATAAAATAGGAATTTGTGATTTGTGGTTTGTGTCGCAAGCGGAGTTTTTGTCGTAAGAATGATAAAAACGCAAACTACAAATCACAAACCCTAAATCACAAATCACAAATCACAAACCCACAAACCCCAAACCCCCACTGTATCAACCAACGCCTTACGATATTAATTTTCATTTTCTTGGTTTTCCGATACGGATACATCCGTTGTTCTGGCTGATCATTGCATTGCTTGGAGCGCATCGCGTCATCACCGATATGGCTCTTTTCTTTGCTGAATTAGCAATTTGGATTGCGGCGGCGTTTGTTTCTATTCTTGTTCATGAATTGGGTCACGCTTTTGTTTTCCGCTATGTTTATCGAGTTCCGTCACACATTCTTTTTCATGGAATGGGTGGAATGACGATTCCAGTTGTTCCGCATCAAAAGCGTCATAGTTTTTTCGGTTTACTTTGCGAAGTGTTTCTTTCGGCAGCGGGACCGCTTGCCGGTTTTGTGTTAGCAGGATGTTTTCTTGTTCTTTTTACATTAGGGCCAAACCACTTTCATGAAAATGTAATGAACACGAATGTGTTAAGTGTGTCGTCATTGATTGCTTCTTTCATGTGGAACGTCATTCTCATTTCGGTCATTTGGGGTATTTTTAATCTTCTTCCAATCTATCCGATGGATGGAGGACATATTTCGCGAGAAATTTTTTCTTTTATTTCTCCGCGCAATGGAGTCGCTAATTCACTCGTTCTTTCGATCATCACTGCGATACTTTTTGCTATTCTGGCATTACATTTTGAACAAATTTTTATGATCATTTTGTTCGCTTATTTCGCTTATCAAAATTATCAAGAACTTTCATTTCGTTCGTTTAGACGCTGGTAATTACAGTATTTGACGAGATTTATTGAGACAAAAAATATTAAAAAATTTTCGGCAATTTCGATAAAAAAATAATCCGGCAACCAAAAGGAAACCGAACAATGTTGTGTCAAAAATATTAACGTTAATCCCCAGTGCGGCGATACAATTAAGAAAAAATTTTTAAAAAAAGTGAAAAGTACCTCTTGTAGGTTTTTAAAAACGGTGTAATCTATTTACTTAATGAAAATGATTAACGCGATGATCAGTTTTTGATTTGCCTCATTAACGCTCAATAATGATAAAAAAAGAGTAAAACAGAGCAGTTAAAAAGAGTCATCGAAAAAATCATAAACAGTTAAACAAAACCGCATCGGTAACAAAGAAAGTCAAAACCAAAAAATTCGTTTGCAATAGTTATTTAATTTTTGATTTGCTTACAATGTTTGGTAACGATGTTTGTTTTTCATGTTGACGGAATTGAATAACTGTTCCATGATACAAGAGTAATCAAATTCATTGAACGGCTTGTTTAGTTAATTTTTTGTTATCGACAGGTCGCATGGCGGGTGGTACTGTTATATTATTTATCAATTTATCAGGAACTATCCATATGAAGAGTGACTTTTGTGTTGAAAGTCCTACTGAAGCCTCTGCGAAACGTCGAAAGGACTCGTCGAAATTGTCGACTTCTTCAAAAAACATGTTTTTCTCCAACAAGAATAAACGTTTTCTTTGCAAGATGAATTTTGCTGAGCGTCTTTCTGCGCGTTTCGATGGTATAAACTGTTTTTGGGGACAGAATTGTTTACTCATGGTGAGTGAACACCTCATTTCGTTTATGGGATGGAGTCGTATGCTCCATTTCAAACATTAATTTTTTTTTCAGGAGATAGAACTATGCCGAAAAAAGCTGCGAAGAAGGCTGTTAAAAAAGCCGTGAAGAAATCTGTCAAAAAAGCCGCCAAAAAGGTGACAAAAAAAGCCGTTAAAAAAACGGCTAAAAAATCATCTTGCCGTAAGGCTTGCTGCAAAAAAGATTAAGATTCTTCATGAATCTCTTCACGACGATTTTATCGTCTATTGAAACGCTTAAAGTGTCCGCAAGACCGCAAGTCTAAAACTTGTAGGTCTTGTGGATGCTTTTTTGTTGCTTTGTTATTGCTTTGTTATTGCTTTGTTATTGATTCATTTTTATCAAAAGTTTTTAAATGACGACTATTTGTCCTTATTGTCCCTAATGTCTCATTCGTTCCTACACTGAAATTTTTTTAAGGACATTAAGGACGATAGAGACTAATGGGATATATTCAGCAAAAAGTATTATGAGATGAGTCTTTTTGATAACGACTATATCTTTCAATTATTTATCTTTTTCAATTTTTAATTAACTAATTAATTTTAATCAACTTTGGGTGCGATTCCTTCCGGCATTAACCGGTTATTTCATTCGATTATTCCGTTGACGACTTCGGGACGTTTAGCGCGTTGGTCTTACGAACTGGATCGAGTCAATGCGTTGGAAAAGCGCACGCAAACGCTTTCTGATTCGGAATTACGTAAGGAGAGTTTATCGCTTCGGTACAGGGCGCGAAGCGGAGAGCCGTTTCGGTTATTGTTACCGGAGGCGTATGCACTGGTTCGAGAGGCGGGACGGCGAACCATGGACATGCGTCATTTTGATGTTCAGATTCTTGGCGGGACGGCGATGTTCTACCGTTCGATTGTGGAGATGCAAACCGGAGAAGGTAAAACGCTGACGGCAACATTGCCGATGTATCTGAATGCGTTGATTGGTAAAGGGGCATTGTTGGCGACGGTCAACGATTATCTTGCCAAACGTGATGCGGAGTGGATGGAACCGATTTATAATGCGCTGGGTATGAAGGTTGGAATTATTCAAACGGAAATGCAGCAAGATCAACGTCGAGAGGCGTATCTTTGTGATGTAACTTATGGTACGGCGAAAGAATTTGGGTTTGATTTTCTTCGTGACCGGTTATTGCTTCGACGGATTCGTGAAGGGGAACACGATTTACTTGGGGCGATGCTTGATGGTACGGTGCAGGAAAACGAAAAACCGGTGCAACGTGAATCATTTTTTGCGTTGATTGACGAGGCGGACAGTATCTTGATTGACGAAGCGAGTACGCCGTTAATTATTAGTGCGTTGCCGACGGAAGATGAAAAGCGTGAAGTTGAATGTTACCGTTGGGCGGCGGCGGTTTCTTCTCAGTTTAAAGAAGACCTTGATTATGAATACGATCACGAGAAACGAAAAGTCGAGTTGACGCGGGCAGGTCGAATGAAAGCGCGGCTCATTGATAAACCGTCAACTCTTGACGACACCGGACTTTATCATATTTATGAATTTGTGCAACGGGCAATTTTTGTGAACAGGGAATATCAACGCGACGAGCAATATGTTGTACGCAAAGGTGAAATTGTTATTGTGGACGAATTTACGGGTCGTCTTGGCGAGGGCAGGAAGTGGCGTGACGGAATTCATCAGGCGGTTGAGGCGAAAGAAGGTGTTGAGGTAACAGTGGCGACTGGTCAGGCGGCGCGGGTAACGGTGCAGGATTATTTTTTGCGTTTTGAAAATATTGCCGGAATGACCGGAACTGCTGCGGCGTCGAAGGGAGAGTTACGAAAGATATATCGTTGCAAGGTTATTCCGGTTCCGACCAACCGTCCGCCTAAACGGGTTAAGTTACCGACACGGATTTTTGCTGCGGAATCTGCTAAATGGAACGCGATCATTCAAGAGGTGATTGAAGTTCATAAAACCGGACGACCGATTTTGATTGGGACACGGACGATTGATAAATCGATTATTCTAGCGAGTCTTCTGAAAAAAGCGGGCATTGAACACAATGTTTTGAACGCCTATCATGTTGCGGAGGAAGCGGAAATTGTTGCGCGTGCCGGCGAGTGGGGCAAGGTTACCGTTTCGACGAATATGGCTGGACGCGGTACGGACATTAAAATACCGGATACGGTTAAAAATCTTGGCGGGCTGCATGTTATTTGCACGGAAATGCACGAATCGGCGAGAATTGACCGGCAATTGATTGGACGTTGTGGTCGGCAGGGCGATCCGGGAACGTATCGGCAATATTTGTCGATGGAGGATGAACTGCTGGAAAAAGCGTTTGGACCGAAAAAGGCAAAGAAGTACAAAAAACTTGGGCAACGCAATCCCAATCGGAATTTCAACAGACGAATCGGTTTATTTCGCCGGGCGCAACGAAAAGTCGAAACGAAAAGTTTCCGCAACCGCAAGACGATGCTTTATTACGAAAAGGAACGCAAAAAAATCCAACGTTCGATGGGACAAGACCCTTATCTTGATACGCCGAATTAATTAGTTAATAGACGTTGCACTTGTCCTCAATGGAGTGTTACCTGTAGGAACGACGGAAGGTTATTTTATTGTTGCGGTGACGGATTGGCAATTTTTCTGACCGAATTTCAACATATTTTGACCGGATTTTCAGGTTGACATTTTTTCCTAACCAACGATAATGATTCACAATCGACAATGGGGGTGAAACTCCATTGGAAACCAAACCGGAGAAAATAAACAGTAAATGATTATTTTAATCAGATCGATTTCTGTCGATTTTAGTTGACTTCAGTCGAAAAAAATAAGTTTTTAGAGTTCCAAAATTTAATAACAGGAGAATAGTAATATGGGTAAAATTGGGATAGGTCTCAATTTGGAAGCAATTCGTACTTCACATAAATCATTTGAGTGGGGAGTTCAGTTTGCTGCGGAATTAGGGTATGAATATATTGAGCCGATGGTGCATTGGGGACGGGAATTACTGAGTGAAGCCCGTTATTTTCACAGTGTGTCGATGCTTGACGATCCGTTTCGGGTTCGGGATTGTGTTGAAAAACACGGTTTAAAACTGTCTGCGTTGTCGTCTCATTCGCAACTCTCAAAACCGGAAATTGCAGTGGAATATTTGAAACAGGCTTCGCGGTTTGCCAAAGAATGCGGTGCGCCGGTCATCAACACGCACGAAGGGCATAAACAAACTTGGACAACCGAAGAAGAAGATTTCGTTCTGATTAAATATTCGATTACCGAAGCGGAAAAAGTTGCTTCGCGGCGTGGAATTAAGATTGGGTTGGAAATGCACCAAACGTATTCGCTGATTCCTGAAAAATACGACCGGATTATGAATCTTGTTCAATCGCCGTATGTTGGAGCAAATTTTGACACGGGAAATGCTTATCTTGGCGGTCAAAACCCGATTGAATGGCTGGACAAAATCAAACATCGTCTTGTTCACATGCACGCCAAAGATATTTCCGTCGAACAATCCGACGCCGAACGCGGTAAAGTAATGGGAACCGCGGTTGGTTGTGCTTGCGGCGACGGAGTGATTGACTGGGAAGCGGTTGTTGCAATTTTGCGGCCTTTACCGCAAGATATTGTGTTAAGTGTTGAATGTGGTACTCTCGACCAAGCCGCACGAAGTGTTACGCATCTGAAAAAAATAATCTATTGATTACTAATACTAATTACTATTACTGATTATTTGTCCCATTAGTCCCTATCCCACATGTCCCTAAAACCTTTCAGGTAGGCGACCTTTAGCCGAAAGGTCGCATGAATCAGCGTTACGATGGCAATTGGCGTTGCCTTCCACTTTGGTATTTGATTTCCTGCCGACACAGGGACAAAATAATCCACAGATTACGCCGATTATTTTGAGGGATAGCGGTGGACGGCAAAAACTAGACCATTGTATAAGGTGTAAGTTTGATATAAACTAACATTTTTTAGCAATGAGTAAGAAGCGTATCAGTTATAGTTCTTCTTTTAAGGCGAAAGTTGC
>JAIRLW010000126.1 GCA_031259095.1 Planctomycetaceae bacterium
GTAGTTTTTCCTTCATATTCGGCGTGTTTTGCGATATTCGGCGTATTCTGCGTTTAAATGGAACACTGAAATTTAACGCAGAATACGCAAAATGACGCAGAATATGAGGAAAAGAGGGATGGACAACGATTCCGCTGATAGATTACAAAAAAATTCAATTGGTATCCCACAAAATTCTGAAATAATCGGAAAAAATTCCCTTTGCGTCAATATCCGCTCTTCACTCTCCATTCTTAACTATTACTTGACCGGACATTGGTGTTGCGGTAAACTATTACCACTTTTTGTGATTTGTGGCGCAAGCGAAGTTTTTACCACAAGAACAATTAATCGCCAAATCTCAAAACCACAAATTACAAATCCCAAACCACAAACCATTACTAATGATATGGAATTTTACGAACGCGCTTTTGAAGTGATCGGCGATTTATTCAATGGGTTGACACGCGGAATCGAATCGAATATTACCGCCTTGTTCGGTTCGTCCAATGCCCGGTATATCAAACGGCTTCAACCAAAAGTCGAAGCAATTACCGCCCTCGAACCCGAATTGCAAAAACTCTCCGACAACGAACTCCAATCTAAAACCATCGAATTTCGACAACGTTTGGCAAACGGGGAAACATTGGACGATTTACTCATTGAAGCGTTTGCCGTTTGCCGTGAAGCCGGACGGCGTGTTCTTGGGCTTCGGCATTACGACGTTCAACTAATCGGCGGAATGGTTTTGCACAGCGGCGCCATCGCCGAAATGATGACCGGCGAAGGAAAAACCCTCGTCGCAACTCTGCCCGCTTATCTGAATGCTCTTGAAGGTAAAGGAGTTCACGTCGTTACGGTTAACGATTATCTTGCCCGCCGCGATATGGAATGGATGGGACCGCTTTATCTTTCACTCGGAATTACCGTCGGAGCCATTCAAAGTAATATGCCGGCTGATGATCGGCAAAAAGCGTATCAATGCGGCATCACTTACGGAACCAATAATGAATTCGGATTCGATTATCTCCGCGATAATATGAAATTCGCCGCCAAAGGCGATCACCGTTATCCGTCGCAATTTCAACAGGTTCAGGGGAAACTGAATTTCGCAATCATTGATGAAGTGGACAATATTCTTATCGACGAAGCACGGACTCCATTGATTATTGCCGGTCCCGCTCACGGCGATATTTCACGTTACAGTGTTGCCGATAAAATTGCGCGGCAACTCATTAAAGATGTTGATTTTGAAGTCAAAGAGAAAGAACGTACAGCCAATCTTACCGACGTCGGAGTACGTCACGCTGAAAAATTGGTTGGCGTTGAATCGTTTTACACGGCGGGCAATATGGAGTGGCCCCATCTTATCGATAACGCGCTCAAAGCCCATTATCTTTATAAAATCGACGATAATTATATGATCGACGATGATGAAATTGTCATTGTTGATGAATTTACCGGCCGCCAGATGCCGGGGCGTAATTGGAGCGATGGTTTACATCAGGCGGTCGAAGCCAAAGAAAAAGTCCGCGTCAAAGAAGAAAATCAAACGCTGGCAACGATTACGCTGCAAAACTTTTTCAAACTGTACGATAAAATTTCCGGTATGACCGGAACCGGAATGACGGAAGCGTCTGAATTTTGGAAGATTTACAAACTTGATGTGATTGCCATCCCGACCAATAAACCGTTGCGCCGGACTAATTTTCCCGATGCGGTTTACAAATCGACGCGCGAAAAATACAACGCCATTGTCGAGGAAATAGAACGTCTTCACAAATGGGATATTCTTGAGTTAAGCGGTAATCGTGAAGTTTTGGGAACCATCACCCGCGAAGACGAAGACCGAATCGAACTCATTCCCAAAGGCACGAAAATTCCCGAATGGTTTGAAAAGAAAACGATTAAAACGATTGCCCGTAAAGGTCGTCCTATTCTTGTCGGAACGGTTTCGATTGAGAAGAGCGAATTGATTTCACGAATGTTGGATCAGAAGGGCGTCAAACATCAGGTTCTGAACGCGAAACATCACCAACGTGAAGCGGAAATTGTTGCGCAAGCGGGACGTAAAGGCGCGGTAACGATTGCGACCAATATGGCTGGACGCGGTACCGATATTATTCTCGGCGGTAATCCCGAAGCGATGGCGTGGAGTATTTTGCAAGCGGAATATCCAACACGGTTGGAAGTTCCGCGCGACGTTTGGACTAATCTTATTGATGAAATCGAACAAAAAGAACAGATGAAAGCGGAAGGTGAAGCGGTACGTCAAATGGGCGGATTGCACATTATCGGTACGGAGCGTCACGAAGCGCGGCGTATCGACCTGCAACTTCGCGGACGAACCGGTCGGCAAGGCGATCCGGGAAGCAGCCGGTTTTTCCTTTCGTTGGAAGACGATTTATTACGAATTTTCGCTGGTGAAGCGGTTAAACGGATTATGACCCTACTTGGTATGGAAGAAGGACAAGTTATTGAATCGCGTTTGGTCAGCCGGCGCATTGAAGGAGCGCAGAAAAAAGTCGAAGAACAAAATTTCGATATTCGGAAAAATCTGCTCGAATACGACGAAGTAATGGATTTTCAACGAAAATCAGTTTATGGTTATCGTCAACGGATTCTTGACGGAGCCAATTGTAAGGAATTGATTTTTGAAATGATCGACGAACAGGTTAATCGTCATCTTAGCGAATTTCTTGAAAAAGATTATGAGGCGGAATCGTTTGCGGCGTGGGTGGGCGCGCGGCTCAATATGGAATTTGAAACGCGGGATTTTCGCGGAATGGATTATCGTCAGGCGGAAGAGTTTGCACTGGATCACGCGCGCCGTATGGCGGAATCTTTTGTGCTGGACAAGATTGAAGAAAACTTGCCCGAAGATGTGGACGAAACGGAATGGAATTGGCAAACGTTAGCCAAATGGTCTAATTCGATGTGGCGAACCGGTTACACCGACCGCGATCTTAAAAGGATTCCGCGTGAAGAACTGGCGGAAGTCTTGATCGAAAAAGCACACAAATTTATTAACAAAGTTGACCTTTCCGACGGGCGCGAACTTTTGAGTCATGATTACGGGTTGAGAACGGCGGTTTCGTGGGTGAAACAGAAATTCGGTATTGAACTTGATTTTGAAGAAGTCCGGACACTGGAAACCGACGATTTCCGCGAAAAAGTACGAAAATTGACGCATGAAAAATATCGGGAAAAAGAAATTCAATATCCGGTGCTGTGCGGGTTGTACCATTTTACGATTCGGGATCAAACGGGTCGGCGTTATGATCGTGAAGGACTTGTGGACTGGGCGCGGAATCGGTTTGGCGTGGAGTTGTCGATTGAAGACCTTAAAAACAAACAACGGCAGGAAATTGAGGAAGTCATGTTTACTCAAAGCCGGATTACGTCGGAACATGTTCCTGAAGTGTATCAGGAACTCCGCCGCCGTCTGGACGAATTGATGATTCACAACGAACTCAATGCAGAAGAAATCCGTCAAAGTATTTCCAAAACGGCAACTGTTTCGGAAATGGGTAAAGTGAGCGCCGGTTCTAAATTTGCCGAGCGAAGTGTCCGCAAAACCGTTACCAAGTACGCCGGCAAATATGCAACGTCGAAATCTGTAACCGCTACGGAAATTGCGTTGAACGACGCCCGTAAAAAAATTAAAAACGACGCGGAACTGGACGAGTTTTGCCGATGGGTCAACAAGGAATTTGCGCCGGATTTAACATCACAAAAAATCTTGGAGTGGGATATTTATGAACTTGAAGATCGGCTTTGTTCGTTGGTGGAAGACCGTTACAATCCGGAGATGCGTCAGATGGAACGTTCGCTTGTTCTCCAGATGTTGGACACGATTTGGAAGGATCATTTATTGGTGATGGATCATCTTCGTTCGGGCATTGGTCTTCGCGGTTATGCGCAGGAAGACCCGAAAGTGGTGTTCAAACGCGAGGGAATGCAAATCTTCGCGGAAATGTGGAACACGGTGTATTCGCGTGTAACGGATTTAATTTTCCGTATGGAACAACTTGATCCTGATTTTGTCGGTTCGACATGGCGTGAAGCCGAAGCGCAACATGAGGAAGTGCCGACCAATTCGACCATCAGTAACTTTGAAAAAGAACGAACTGAAACCGCCGACAATATTCAAACTTCCGACAAAAAAATGGAACCGTTCCGAAATCGGGAACCACAAATCGGCAGAAACGATCCCTGTCCCTGCGGAAGCGGAAAAAAGTACAAAAATTGCCACATGCCAAGATAAGTTAATTAATTGATCATTTGATTAATTGATTATTTATCCCTAATGTCCCTATCGTCCCTAAAGTCCCTCTAAAAAACGAATTTTTAGAGATTCTCAATAATTTCTTTTTGAACGAACCGTACTGCTTGACACGTCACTTTATGGGACTATAATAGTGAAAATTGGGTGGCTGGTGTTCGCCGAAATGTTCTCATTTCGGCGGGTAACAGGGAATCCGGTGACAGGCGTTTTATTTAATTCAATTTAATTTAATTCAACTCTTGCCTCAGTCCGGAACGGTCCTCGCCGCTGTAATCGGTGTGTATTCTCAGGAATACCAAAAAACATCAATGCTTTGTTGACCATTGATTTCCCAAAACCAAAGGGATAATTGAGAAGGTCGATGTTTTTCGCCGAAAGTCAGAAGACCTACCAGCGCTCTTACTTTGTAGGACTTTTCACGAGATGATGAAAAGTTAATGACTGATTTCCACTATTTTTGGCAGAACCGCGTTTTTTTTTTTTTGTGCGTCATCGCTGTTGATGTTTTGCGCCGCGTCAGAAAACTGCCTACCTTTTTCCAATAGGAGAAAAAAACAATGAAAAGATTGACTTTTCTGTTTGTGTTGTGTGCTTGTGTGTTTGCTTGGTCGGTTACCGGTAATGTGTTTGCCCAACCGGTAACCCAAACCGTTGTCGTGGACTTTGAAGAGTTTGCCGGCACGACAACTCTTTGGTTTTATCTTGATGGCAGCGACTATAACGCCTATGGGTTGGCTACACCATGTTATTTTGCGTTTGACGATTTAACCTACGAGTTGGACGTCGAACCGGAACCGGAATTGCCGTAACAAGCATGAAAGCGGAATTTTCCAAAACGTATTTTAGCTGTTTCCGCAAACCTTATTTTCAACCTAATTTTTCCGAACTAAACAACCTCAGTAGCAATAAATCCGAAAATACAAACCTCATTACCTCATTGTGTATCTTTTGTAATAAGGTAATGAGGTTGGATAAATGTTGTCTCTTTGGCTACTGAGGTTGTTTTGTTAAGAAAATTAGGTGTAAATAAGGTTAGTGAAAATGAAATCAATATCTTTGTAAAAATTCCACTGATATATTACCATTATTTATTATTCACTATCCACTATTAATTATTAACTACTAACTACCCTTTTATATTTATGAAAAAACGCTTTGCATTTACCCTTGTTGAACTTTGTGTTGTTGTTGCTGTCATTGCTGTGTTGATTGCTATTCTGTTGCCTGCTGTTCAGGCAGCACGGGAAACGGCACGGCGGATGAGTTGCTGGAACAATTTACGCCAAATCGGTATCGGATTGCATAACTATTTCCTCACACACGAAACGTTTCCGCCCGGTCATATCGGCGGCAGAGAAGGTGTCATCTCACAACCTAATGTTCCCCGTTATTATGTGTCACCAGATTCAAACGACCCGACAAAGCCCGTAATCAAGAAACAACCTGATGGAAGTGCAAGCACCGTGAATGATATTGGTAAAGAAGCCGGATGGATGTTATTAATCTTACCGTTTGTAGAACAGTTGGGTATTTATGCCGCCTATAATATGAATTTGTGGATTGACCATCCTGATAACAGGGCAGCGGTACAATCACCCATAGCAACCTATCTTTGTCCAAGCGCGCATATTGATGACCCGCTAACACATCCGTTTTATACTGTTCCCGACGACTTTAAAGCCGCCCGGACGCATTATGCCGGTTTGCAAACCTCGTTTATACGGATACCTGATAAAGACGGTAATCTTGATTCTAAGGATAGGGACGGAAACGGATTTAACGGAATGCTTTGTCAGATGAGGACATTATGGAAAGGGAAACTTAATAAACCGCCTTTTATAGAAGATCTTCAAGCTCGCAATATTTCTCCAGTCGCCGATGTTCCAGACGGTTTTTCTAATACGATGATGGTTACTGAAGATAGCATTTTCAGTGACGGGGCGTGGTGTTCTGGACGAAACATATTTCAATTATACGAGTATCATCTATGGAACGGCAGCCTAGTTGCTAAGCAACCGTTTCCGCCCCGCCGTCCGCTGAATGGTAACGACTTATCTGATGTTGGAAGAGTCACATACAACACCAATGGTAAACTGGCAGTAAAAGGTTCCATGAGCGGATTTCTTGCCTATCATCCTAATGGTTTGAATGCTCAGTTTGCGGACGGTTCGGTAAAATTCATTCCTAACGGAATTGACTGGTTTGTGGTGCGCTGCTGGGTCAACCGTATGGACGGTGATGTGTTTGAAGCGCCGTAAATCATTCCGCTTGCAACACTATCAACGATTAACTCTCTTTTTATATTTATGAAAAAATACTTTGCTTTTACTTTAGTCGAACTTCTCGTTGTCATAGCGATTATCGCCGTGCTGATTGCTATTCTGTTGCCTGCTGTTCAGGCGGCGCGCGAAGCGGCAAGACGTACATGGTGTACAAACAATCTCAAGCAACTCGGATTAGCACAACACAACGCCCATGATACACTTGGACGCTTCATTCCCGGTGCCGACCGAGAATTTATCAACAATCCCGGCAGGGATTATGCCCCTGCATGGGGATTATTGATCTTGCCGTACATGGAAATGATGCCGCTTTGGGATTCCATTGATAAAACAACTTCTTACGGAATGGTTACAAATCTTGCCGGAACGCTTAATACAACCAATGCGGCAATCGCAACAACAGTCATTCCCGCTTACTTATGTCCGTCGGCTTCAGACCCGGAATATGATCTAACAGTCCAGCCCCTGAGAAGTCTCGTGGGAACTTCGGCAACATATCTTGCAAGGTTTAAATTCACCCGTACCGAAGTAAGTTTTTACAATACGTATTTGATTGCGGGGGGACGGACTCATTATGTTGCCATTCACGGAGCAGTCAGAGATGCCGCCGATAGAGCAACCTACACTGATCTGAACCATACGAACTACACCGGAGGCTCCGTTCAGGGACATGGTCAGGGTTGCACAGAATCCTGCCCGTGTAACGGTTGTATGCCGGCATTACAACAACGGAACACAGCACGAACACACAATAACGGACGGTATCTTGATTTTACAAAAATTACGGACGGCACAACAAATACGATTATGTTCTCTGAAGATTGTGCTTCGATTTGGAGTCATTGGCATCAGCATAACAGTTTATTGGTCTTCAAAGAGGATCGCGCCTCTCCAATTAATCAGAAACCTTACGGACCGTTTCCGAAATGTACCGCAGGCAGTACTTCCGTTTTCGGCACGACCATGTACCAATTTCACGATTTACGCAGTATGCATCGGAATGGAGTGAATTCGGTTTATGCCGATGGACGCGTGTCGTTTACTTCGGAAAATACAGCGTTAAAAATGCTTCGGTTACTTCTTAACCGTATGGACGGCGAGGTTTCTGCCGCTCCGTAGAATCCATCGTGGTCTTTTTATTTGTAACGATTCAGTAATGTGATGAATGTTTCATTTTCTGCCCCGTTAGAGGCAATATGTTGGCAGCAAACGAGGTTGATCAATTGTTTAAAAAACACTCGTC
>JAIRLW010000149.1 GCA_031259095.1 Planctomycetaceae bacterium
ATTCTCCGCAGTTTTTATCCGAAGTCCGATTGCCAAAAAACTCTTTATTGATTCCTTTGCACTCTGTCAGTTGCAACAAATCCAAACTGATGTGGTCAAGGAAGTCAATAAATTTACCATTACGCCGTTTTTCGTCAAGGGGGGGAAAAAGGTATTCCGCAATTTTTTTTTTAATCCGGTTGAACCAGAAATTCTGTCTTTGATTTTCTGATATTTTCGGACGAGCGATTTACTCTAATTTTCTCCGTTTCTTTGATCACGGTGAAAGAAGGCAATAATATACACAAGAGATTTGATTAGACAATCCCCCATCCGACTTTTTGCCCAAATTTTTTTCTATTATTCCTAAAACGTTTAGAAATCGTTGAAAATACCTGATTATTGGGAGGAATTTTATTCCGTGTCGGTGATGAGTTTAAAAATACGATATGAATTTTTTGGGTAGAGTTTTGTTTTGGAGTTTCTATTTTACGAATCCCGTTTACGAATTTCGCAGGCGCTGTCCTCAATGGGTCGTTTTTAAGAACGCATGAAATGACGAAAAAGGTCGCGTTGGCTAGCCGACTTGCCTCTGTGTTCGGCAGGCAATCCGAATCCAAATCCGTCCGGCAATTCTGATTTCTGTCTGTCCTCTGTGCGACCTTTCGGCGAAAGGTCGCCTACCTCGTTATGTTTATTTAGGTTGCGAAAGAGAAATATCCTAATTTTGTTTCTCAAAACGTTTTTTGTACCATTCTGATAAAATCAGTACGACAACCGTCAACATACAGACAATTGCCGGAATATCACCGATATGATGATAAATCGGCGTGGTATAATCCATTGCCGAAACCGAACCAATCACAACTTCGGCTTCACGGCGACGCCCAATTTTTTGAATCACCCCGCGACTGTCGATAATCGCAGAAAAACCGCCATTTGTTGCCGTAATATGGGGGCGTCGGTTTTCTATTGCCCGAAAAACATGAGTCGCCAGATGTTGGTCAATCTGTTGCGAAAACCAGAACCAACCGTCATTCGATATGTTAATTAAAATCGCCGGTTCTTTGCCTTGTTTTTTCAACGTCAAAATTTGATTCCGTATAAAATGCGGCAACGTACTTTCGAAACAAATATTCACCGAAAGAAAAAGAGACCTGTCTTTCACTCTCAAAGGAATTGCAACCGGTTGAGTACCGCGTCCGGCTTCCTGACAAAGCGTTTTGAGAAAAAAGTCGTTCGGTAAATATTGCGAAAACGGAATGTATTCGCCGAACATCACGAGTTGTATTTTATCATAACGCGAATCAATCCGGTCATTTTGCGGATCAATTAACAATGCCGAGTTTAATCGTTTCGGTTCCGGCGGGGCTTCAAAAACGAAGGTCGAAAGACCCGCAAGAACCGGAACGCCAAGTTGTTTGACAAAAATTCGTAACTCTCCAAACTGATCGTTCCAATATTCAACGGCTTCATCTGTCCAACCTTTAAACGCGGTCGGTTTTAAATCTGTGTTGTACTTCAGCAAAGGAATCGGACACACCGTTTCAGGAAAAATAATAAGATCAAGTGGTTTTATTTCCGTTGGAAACGAAACATTTTGAACGGATTGATTTGCCAAATCAATAAATTGTTTGAACGTTTTTTCTGTCTGTTCCGAATCGCCGTTAAGCCGAACCGGAATGTTGCCTTGTAACGCGGCAATCGTCAGATTCGATTGATTGATACGGAATCCGCTCGTTTGGACATAACCGTAACCAATTGCGGCAAAAAAAATAATTCCGGCAAAACAACAACAAACATAACGATTAACAGAAATCCTGTTAGTCCACCAATCGCCAAGACCCGAACCAACCGCCGAACCCATCATCATCATCATTCCGCCAACAAGATAACCGCCGCCAAGATCGGCAATTTGAATCAATAACGGTTGACGATACAAAGCGTGTTCCAGTGAACAGAATGAAAATCCGCCAAGAATATGGTTACGTAAATATTCGCAACCAATCCAACAAACCGGAGTTGTCCAAACGACCGGAACACGAAAAGAATGGACGGCAATTCGTGAAGCGGTAAAAAAAATGAGCCAGTAAACCGAAAGATATCCGGCAAGAGCCAGCAATCCCAATGTGGTCAACGGATGAGGGCAGGCAATCCACCAAATCGATGCAATCCAGAAAAAAAATGCCCCCAAATAAATGTTTCGAAAACGAATTGGTTTGGGATGTTCGATCACGAATGACCAGAATACCGGAACAAGAAATGCCAAAAAACAAAAACCAATCGGAGGAAGCGAAATCCAATAAAAAAATGCTCCAGCGATAAATAGAAAATAAATCATCGATAATCGAATATTGTTTTTTGTAATATTTCAGCCGAATTTTCTGTCATGTGGGTATTGACCTCCAATTAGGCATTATTTTAGACCGAATCATTGAAAAATCAACTATAAGGACATTTCTAAAAACTCATTTTTTGATCGGACGAAATCGACTAAAATCAATTTTAGTCGAATTTGGCCGATTTTGGTCTGTGAAAAAATAAGGTTTATTTTTTGTTATTTGGTCGCTGCGGGACTCAGAATTGAAAATGGATGTTGCCTTGAAAAAACGAATATTCCACAAATAATTACGAATCTTTTATTTGACAATCTACCGATACATT
>JAIRLW010000156.1 GCA_031259095.1 Planctomycetaceae bacterium
ACAACTTCGGAAAAGAAACGGATTTTACTGAACAATATTTATGGCGTCGATCTTGATGTGAACGCGGTTGAGATTACAAAATTGAGTTTGTTACTGAAATGCATGGAAGGCGAAACGCAAGCCAGCATCGAACAACAACGCCGACTCTTTCATGGAAAAGTTCTACCGGACATTGACAACAACATCTGCAATGGAAACAGTCTTATTGATACTGATTTTTATGACAGTAATTTTGATTTTGGCGATGAACGAAAAATTAAACCGTTTAATTGGAAACACGCTTTTCCTGATGTATTTAAACAAGGCGGTTTCGATGTTGTAATTGGTAATCCGCCTTGGGGAGCGGATTTGAAAGTTAATAAATCTTATCTGCGAGTCCATTTCAAAAATACAACATCTGACAGCGCCGCTTATTTTTTGGAACTTGCGACGGGATTGTCAAAACGATGCTGGGGAATGATTGTACCAAAAACGATTTGTTATTATGCGGCATGGAATAGTATCAGAGAATTGTTGTTGCAAAATAATAATATTCGTAATATTTTGGATGTTGGTATTGCATTTTCACAGGTCAATTTAGAATCGGTTGTTCTTATTTTTGATAAAGAAGAAAAAAAGAATCCACCTAAAATTGAACAGGCAGTACCGTTAAAATTGCCCAAAATTTCCAAAGAGATTTGTACTTTGGGATATTTTGACCGAAACGTAATGACAATAACAAAAACGATTCCGATGATCGGATTAAATGTAGCGCAAAAAAATTTGATTCTAAAATTGAATAAAAACAGTATTAAATTGGGAGATGTTGCGGATGATATTTTTCGTGGATTGTATATTCCTGACGCGAAAAAAGAGTCAATGCGAAAAGGAAAAACGAAATGGATCAATAAAGTTCCTGATGTTAAAAGATGGTATTTAAGTAACATTCATTTTATTGGACTTCCGCATGTGTACAAAGCTAAGGCTGCAAAAATTATGATTCCGCGAATATTTCTGAAAGTATTGCGCGGAAGCCGTTTGATTGCGTTTCCCGATCCAAACGGCGAATACCTGACAACTGAAAAGCTGATTAATATTACAACAAGCCGTGATAAATATTCCTGTGATTATCATTTTTTGTGCGCGGTATTGAATTCACCGGTCACGTCATTTTACATACAAAAAATTTTGTTCAGTGATACAACAGAAACTTCACGAGTGATGGATCGGATTTATTCACAGTATATTATTCTCCCTCCGCTTGATATGTCGAATAAATCCGATAAAAAAGTACACGATGATGTTGTTTGTCTTGTTGACCAACTCTTAAAACTTAACGAAGAAAAATCAAAAACAAAATTACCAACCAACCTATCTCAAATCGAAACAAAAATCGCCTACTGCGAAGATAAAATCAATTCACTGGTCTATCAGTTGTACGGTTTGAATGAGGAAGAGATTAGGATTGTAGAAGGGGAATGAGAATTGTTTTGCTGTCTGTCGTTATAATGACAGAAAAATAGAAGTTATACCGTTTTCCTTTTAAAAACCGGTTTTATATTTTCGTTTAACTCCACAATTTAAGGTGTTTTTACATTTCAAAAACCGGTTTTTAAAGTGAAAACGGTATAAATTACTGTTTTCATAATTTTTTCCTTTCCTTTGAAAATTTGGTGAAGGTTTGAATAATTTTTTTGTAATTATTCAAACTCGATTTTAATTAATGTTTTTAAAGTTTATTTTTTGAGAATACGAAACAAATGAAACAAACGAAATAACGAAATAGACGAAAGATTTTTGTTGAAACTCCTTTTTTTTGCAAGGCACAAAAAGATTTACTTCAATGTTTTCATATCAATCACGAAACGGTATTTGACGTCGCCTTTTTCTAAGCGGTCAAATGCTTCGTTAATTTGAGTTACGTTGATAAGTTCAATATCTGCCGTAATATTGTGTTCGGCGCAAAAGTCTAATACTTCTTGCGTTTCACGAATACCGCCGATATTAGAACCGGAAAAACTCTTTCGTCCGTTTATGACACTAAACGCACCAACAGAAAGCGGCTCGGCAGGTGCACCCACCAATACCAATGAGCCGTCCGTTTTCAAAATATTGAGGTAAACATTGACGTCATGTTTTGCTGAAACAGTATCTAAAATCATATCAAATTTTGACTGTGATTTCATTTGTTCGTTGTCTGTTGATACAACAACGTTATCAGCCCCCAGACGTTTTGCGTCTTCGGTTTTGGAAAGCGACGTCGTGAATACTGTAACATCGGCTTGCATTGCCTTTGCAATTTTGACAGCGATATGACCTAAACCGCCGATACCGACAATGCCGACTTTTTTACCTTTGCCGATGCCCCAATGTTTTAACGGTGAATAGGTGGTAATGCCGGCACAAAGTATCGGTGCGGCACTTGCCAAGTTTAATGTTTCGGGAATGTGGACGGCATAGTTTTCGTTGACTACGATGTTTTCGGAAAAGCCGCCGTAGGTCATACCGCCTGAAATTTTATCCGGTGAATTGAACACCACTGTCCAACCGTTTTCACAATATTGTTCTTCGCCTTCTTTGCAATGTCCGCATTCGCGGCAACTGTCAACAATACAGCCGACACCGGCAAGATCGCCCGTTTTGAACTTGGTAACATGATTGCCGACGGCTGTAACTTTTCCGACAATTTCATGTCCGGGAACAATAGGATAAGCCGCATTACCCCATTCATTGCGTGCGGAGTGTAAATCGGAATGACAAATACCGCAATACAAAATCTCAATTTGTATATC
>JAIRLW010000191.1 GCA_031259095.1 Planctomycetaceae bacterium
GGCTTTGGTGTTTTGATAACTTGAACCTACCCCGTTGGGGTAGGCTATAATCCTATTGCCCTTTCAGGGCAAATACTTTTTTAACCTCAAACAATAATTCCACTGATATATTACAAAATAAGGAGATTAAACTACTTTTTTTAAGAAAGGGCAGTCAATAGTTAATAGTTCGCAAGCGTACTATTTGTAATTATTCCCTACTGACATAGTTACGATTGATAAATTATCAATCTGCAATCATCCCTCTGCAATTCTCCACTCTCCACTCTCCACTATCCACTATCCACTCTCAACTAAAAATGCTATACTAATCGTCATTCCTATCCGATTTACTGTTTTTATTTTACTGTTTTTATTTTTGCCGTAATAATAATGAAAAAGCCGGAACGTACTGGAAAAATTGTTAAAACGTTGTTTTTCCTCTTACTTTTGATTGCGATCTTGGGCGCGGCAACTTATGCCGGTTGGAAACGATTACAGGTTTCCGTCAAGGCCGATCCGCCGCAACAAGTCAGTGTTCGGAAAGAAACGTTTATTCACGAAATCCTAGAACGCGGAAGTGTTGACAGCGCAAGCAATGTCGAAATCCGTTGTGAAGCAGAAAGCGCCGGCGGTTTGACGATTATTTCGGTGGTTCCCGAAGGAACGGTGGTCAAAAAAGGCGATCTCCTCGTTGAACTCGATTCCTCGACGCTTCGGGAAAATGTTACGAAACAACGTATTGCCGTTCTTGCCAGTAAATCCAAGTTGGCTCAATCCGAAGCCGATCTGAAAACCGCCGAACTAACTCTCCAAGAATATCTCAAAGGAAAATTCGAAGAGGAAAAAAAAACCATTGAAAATGAAATTTTCGCCGCCGAAGAATCAGTCCGAACCCAAGAGGATAATCTTGCCTTTTACAAAAGATTGCTGGAACGCGGTTATGTGACCGAGTCTAAAGTTGCCGCCGATATTATCGAGTTGGACAAAGCGATTAATGCCAAAGATATTGCCAAACTTAAACTCGAAGTGCTGAATACGTACACAAAAGAAAAAAATGTTGTCCAGTACAATGCGGCGATTGCGTCCAATCAAGCCAAAGTCGAATCGGATAAACAAAGTCTCCGACTCGATGAGGAACGTTTGGAACATTTGGAAAGTCAGTTAACACTTTGCCGGATTGTTGCTCCTCAAGACGGTCAGGTTGTGTATTACATGCCGCGATGGGGCGGCGACGAAGACCTGATTAAAGAAGGAAAAAAAGTTTATGAACGTCAAATTTTGCTGCGGTTGCCGGACCCGACGCAAATGCAGGTCAAAGGTCTTGTCAATGAAGCCAATATTCGTTTGGTGAAAGTCGGACAAACGGCAACCATTCGGTTGGAAGCATTTCCGAATCAGGTTTTTGGCGGTATCGTCCGCGTGGTCAACGATTATCCCGAACCCGGAAACTGGATGGGCGGTTCCATGTCCAAAGAATATATGACGACCATTTCCATTCTCGATTCGCCCGAAGGAATCAAACCGGGTCTGACCGCCGAAGCACGAATCACTGTCAACGAAATTTACAACGCCCTTGTTTTACCGGTTCAAGCCGTCTTCGAATACGGCGGTAAAACTTACGCCGTAACCTTTCAAAATGGAAAATGGGAAAAAGTCGAAATTAAAACCGGAGCGTCAAACGATAAGGAAGTGGTTATTTTGGACGGACTCAAAGAAGGAGACTCGGTTGTTCTTGGCGCGTGGGCGCACCGTGACAAAATCGATTTGCCTAAATTAACGCCTGAGCGGGAGAAAAAAGAACAAGAGAATAAAGAAACAACGGCAGAAAATCCCGAACAAAACAAAGAACAGAATAAGAATAAGAATAATGGACAAAACAGTGAACAGAATCGTGAACAAAAAAACCTTTCATCCCCAGAGTCCCCAACGTCCCAAAAGTCCCAAAATGATCAAAGACCGTCCCAAAATGACCAAAGACAACGCCGCAACCAAAATACCGAACGCCAACCAGAGAACCAAAAATCCAAAGAAAAACAATAGAAACAACCAAACCGATTGAACAAAGTATCTTGAGAAAAATTGATGAAATTTGAATTTTTCGTATTGGAGATTTTGAGGAAATTTGATAATCTTATCTTATCGTTTTGCAGCAACCGAAAAAGTTTTTCGGTTTTGACTATTTAAATTGTCGTGGAGGTTTTAGAATGAGTTTGCCCGATATTGATAATATTGACAATAAAGAAATAAAAGTCTATGTCCGCTGGATGGTTCGTCGAGATTTTCCCGAAGTCTTAGCCATTGAACAGGCTTGTTTCGAGTTTCCTTGGAAAGAAGAGGATTTTATCCATTGTTTACAACAACGGAACTGTATCGGTATGGTTGCCGAATATGAAGGACATGTGGTTGGTTTTATGATTTATGAAGTCCCCAAAAATCGAATTCATCTTTTGAATATCGCCACTGCACCGGAATTTCGGCGGCGCGGAGTCGCCGGACAGATGATTCAGAAACTCGTCAGTAAATTAGCAAACCAACGACGCAGCCGAATTGTTTTAGAGGTTCGTGAAACGAATCTTCCCGCATTGGTTTTTTTCCGTTCTCTTGGTTTTCGGGCAACGGTGGTCATTAAAAATTTCTACGAAGATATGAACGAAGACGCCTACGTCCTCCAATATCGCTTGCACGATCACGTCGATTCTTCCCCAAACCGTATCAGTGTCCGAATTGCTTGAATTAGTTAAAGAGATAGATGTCCGCTTCTCCAAAAAACAAAGATTAGGCAGCACGCAAAAATAAGTTGATCAGAGGTGCATCATTGAGTATAGGCATTGTTTTGTAATAATGTAGTATGAAATAATGTTTTCCGTACGCCCTGAAAGGGCTGTTGAATTATAGCCCGCCCCAACGGGGCGGGTAACGAACAATAAAAACATAGCCATGAAAGGGCGGCAAAAAATGATAACGCTGTTGTTCGCATGAACTTCATAAAAAATAATCGACCATTTTACACAAGACAATATCCAACGCCCTTTCAGGGCTTTGGTTGGTGGTGATTTTTTTCCGTCCCGTTAGGGACGATATGTTGGTCGAAAAAAGGGCATAAAAAATAATCCGTGTCCGGTTAGGAAACTTTTTATTGTTTATATTGTTTATAATAATGTTTTTTGTTGGTAATTCATTTAGAGTGATCCTCGTTTTGTCGGTCATGTTGTTGGCAGGTTGTTCGGCGTCGCCGGACGAGCGTGTGGTTCAGATGTTTCTGGAAGCCCAAGACGCTTTTGAAAAAGCAGAAAAATTGTCAACGGAAAACCAGCCGAAAGAATTTTATCGGGTTGCAACCATGTTTCAACGTGTGATTGATCAAGGAGTCCGGTCGGGTCCGATTTATTATAACTTGGGGAACGCATGGCTGCACGCTAAAGAACCGGGACGCGCTCTTGCCGCTTATCATCTTGCGCAACGTTATCTGCCGCTCGATCCCTATATCGCTTCAAATAAACAAATCGCCTTAGGCAATGCCGCACCGCTCGAACCGTCAACGCCAATAATCGAATACGTCTTTTTTTGGCAAAACAGTATCGGTTGCCGTGAAAAAGTGTTGTGTTCGGTTCTGCTGACGGTTATAACCTTTATTTTGGCAGTGTTCTATCTTTTTGTGCGTTATCGTCGGTTGCGGCGTTTTGTGATGATGTTGTTGGCGTTGACAATCATTGCCGTTTGTTCAACCGGTTATGATTGGTACCGTTTCGAATGGATACGACATGCGGTGATTGCCGTAGAAAAAGCGGAACCGCGCAAAGGAAATTCAGAACAATATGAGCCGTTGTTTACAACTCCCGTTCCTTTCGGGACAACAGTTATTGTGTTGGATGAACGGAATGATTGGAGCCGTTTACGTTTTTCTTCCGGTCAGGACGGTTGGCTACCGAAAAATCAAATCATCGAATTTTAAAATATTACTTTACACAGTAAGAAATTTTCTGATTATTTCGGAATTTGGCGGAGGTAATAATTGAAAAGGTACGTCGATAATTGAAAGGTCGCCGACCTAATACTTTTCCGATATTTTCAGACAATAGGGACAAAAAAACATAACTCCCTAATCTCTTCTCTTGGGGGCTTGCGGAAACAAATTGACCGGTTATATTTACTATCTCAATGATTTGATAACCCGATGTAATAGGGTTTCCGTTGAGTTGTTCTCAAACCTTCAAACAGTATATTCACTCCTGTTTTTCACCAATAAATTATGTTTTCTCTCCAACTTATTACAACAGTATTGTTTCTGCTTTCCGTCTTAACCCAAGAAACTCCTGCCCAACCGGAATCGGCAACCGATCCAAGCGTCCGACCCGACATCGAAACGAATTACGCCCGATCAGAATCTGAAGCCGAAGCGCTCGGACCAAAAAATAAAGCCTTCATGGAAAAATTTTACGCTTTCCGTGAATCCAATAAAAAACTAAACGCATTAAAAGTTGAATATCCTGCCGCAAAATCAAAACGGCGAGAAGAAATCGAAAAAGAATACCAGTCACAGTATAACGACGGTTTGGTAATCTATAAACAAATGTTTTCTTCCGGCTTTGAAGCCTTCGATGAAGTACCCAATCGTAATCCGTTTGTTAATAGTCTTCTTTACGGCATGGTCGAATGGGAATATCGTCGTGAAAATTACGAACAGTCGGTAACCATTTTCAAACGGCTTGCCGCTAAAGGAATTGCTCGTGAAGCCGACCTTCTTTACGCCTATGCCGGATTCGCCGCGTTGCTGACCTCCGATCTCGAAAACGCCGAAAAATGGCTCAAAACCGCAACCGAGAACGGTTATCTCGAAAAAGTGCTGAAAAATCTCGGCGAAACAAAGAAAGGCAAAGAACAAGTAATGGCTCTCGAAGGTTTCTATAACCGAATCGCACAAGCAAAAAAAGATTGGGAAAAAGAAACAGAAATTCGTAAAGCAGAAACAGAAGCAGGCGAAAAAGAACCAGCCAAAAAATTACCCCGCGTTCAGATCAAAACAACCCAAGGAACGCTCGTCATAGAGCTTTTCGAAAATGAAGCGCCAAACACAGTTGCCAATTTTATTTCGTTAGTCGAAAAAGGATTTTATAATGGAACGGTCTTTCATCGTGTGTTGCCGCAATTTATGGCTCAGGGCGGAGACCCAACCGGAACAGGCCGCGGCGGACCGGGTTATTCTTTTAACGATGAATGCGGTTCGAAATTCCCAAACGCCCGGAAACATTTTCGCGGTTCGTTGAGTATGGCAAACGCCGGTCCTAATACAAACGGTTCCCAGTTTTTCCTGACTTTTGTGCCAACTTATTTTCTCGATGGACGGCATACCGTGTTCGGGCGTGTCGTGGAAGGAATCGAAGTGTTAGCGGAAATCCAACGGGTCGATCCCCAAGACGAAAACACCGTCATTCCTGTTCTCGATAAAATCGAAGAAGCAAAAGTTCTCAATAAACGCGAACATCCCTACGAACCAGTTAAAAACGCCAACAGACAATAATTACAAAAATTAGACAATCTCTAAGAATTAATTTTATTTCGATTTCAGCTGCACTTTCTTAAAAAAAGTAGTTTAATCTCCTTATTTTTAAGTATTTTTATTTTTTTGGTCTGTTTGCTTTCCGATATAAAGAGTCCCCAAATTATTCCTGTTTTTCACGCAAAA
>JAIRLW010000256.1 GCA_031259095.1 Planctomycetaceae bacterium
TGTTTTTCCCTTTCTTCTGCGTGTTTTGCGATATTCTGCGTATTCTGCGTTTAAATGGAACACTGAAAATTTAACGCAGAATACGCAAAAGGACGCAGAAAATGGGGAAAAGATGGAGGCACAAAGATTCCACTGATATATTACAAATCCAAGATTATTTCGGAATTGGTAGAAGTAGGAAACCATCGCCGGTAATCTTATTATTGGTCTCAATAGTCCCAATCATCCCAATAATCTCCATTGTCCCGATAGAGTACCTTATTAGGTAGGCGACCTTATGCACGGCAGGAAATCGGAAGGCAACACTAATTGCCGTCCGAACACAAGGTCAAGTCGGCTTATCGCCGACGCGATGTTTCTCAGGCGAAACATCGCCTACCACGTTGCACGGGCGACCTTATCTGGTAGGCAACCTTTCCGAATTGAACGGAATTTTTCGTAGAATTGTAAAACAGAGAAAGACTCTTGACAGGATTCGCCATTTCGCCGATAACATACCAATCGGTATCTTTATCGTGTATCCTATTCAATTCAATTGAAATCGAAATCGGGTTATGTGTGAAATTTGTTGAAGGTGTTGTCCATATACCTTGTTTTGTAGGGAATAAAGACAACTCTCCAATAAATTTGGGACACTACCCGAAATCGTTGACCTTTATTCATTATTGGCGGCGTCTATGCAATACAATTCACGGCGGCGACGGTTAAACCTGAAAATTATCGAAACTTCGTCATCGCAACAAGTTTGGCTTGCCGGTTTTTTGAAATACATTGCCGGAGAAGCCCAATTAGCAAACAATACGATTGCGGCTTATCGGCGTGATATGGAACATTTTTTCCGTTGGCTCGGCAATCGAACCATTGATGCACTCAATATCAATTTGTTGATGGATTACGTCGCTTGGCTGGACAAAAAACGTCTTGCACCGTCAACCCGTGCACGTCATATTACATCGCTTCGCGTTTTTTTCCGGTATTTGCAACTTGAAGGAGTGTTACACGCTAACGATGCGGATCTTCTCGGCAGTCAAAAACTTTGGGAACGTATGCCGCAAGTTCTTTCGCCGGGTCAGGTCGAAAACTTGCTTTGTGCTCCCCAGCCGGAAGAAGATAAACTTTGGCGGCGTGATCGGGCAATTCTGGAATTTTTCTACGCAACCGGTTGTCGTGTTTCCGAATTGACGAATCTCAAACTTCAAGATGTTCATTCTGATGAAGGATATTGTCTTTGTACGGGCAAAGGTAATAAACAACGGATTGTTCCGCTTGGCGCGCGCGCGATTAACGCTTATGACCTCTGGATGAAAGAAGAACGTCCAACTCTTCAGAAACGCAGTCAACATGTTGAACTTTGGCGGTTTTTTCATTTTTCCGACGAAGAAAGTTTAGATCGCGGAGCGGAAGGAATTCCTCATTGGGTGTTTCTTTCGTATAAAGGTCGTAAAATCCGGCGTGAGGCAATGTGGGAACTGATTAAAAAATATGCGATTCGTGTGGGCACACCGTCGTCGATCAGTCCGCACACCATGCGTCATAGTTTCGCAACACACATGTTAGCCGGCGGAGCGGATTTACGTCAAGTTCAGGAAATGCTTGGTCATGTGAGTATTGTGACAACACAGATTTATACGCATGTCGATATGACCCGACTCAAAGCAATTCATAAAAAATTCCACCCACGCGGTTAAGAAAACTAAAGGCAACTTCTAACAACTCATTTTTTGATCGACCGAAATCGACTAAAATTGATTTTGGTCGATTTCAGTCGAGGTTTTTAGAAGTTGCCTAAAATATAAAATCTATTAGTCCTCAATGTCCCTTTATGAAACACTTTACAGAATAGGGACATTAGGGGCTAATGGGATTATTGAGACAAATCATCAAGATTGATTAAGCAAAGTGAGAATTTATGTTCGGAATTATCGTTGCAGTTCTTGCTCTTGCTGCGACCGTCTGGTATTTTTGGGCGATGTTGAAACCGTTTCTCTGCAGTTCCGACAATCAACCTTTGTGCGGTCATTGCCGTGACTGCCCTGTTTCCCGACAATCACTCTGTCAAGTTTTGCATCAAATCGAAATTTCTCCCGACATTTCCTCCGAAACAGACCCAACCAATAAAAATTCCAACAACCAATTCGATCAAACATCGGTTTGACATGATTATGGGTGGTGATTTCTTTTTGTTTTTTGGCGTCTATTTTTTGAATCAAGTTGACAAAAGATTTATTTTTACTATCTTTTTTTGTAATATATCAGCGGAATTTTTGTTTGAGGTTAAAAAAATATTCGCCCTGAAAGGGCAGCATAAGCCAGCCCGCCGCAACGCGGCGGGTTAGAATCCCCAATAAGATCGCCCTGAAAGGGCAGTATATCTTGTGAATCGAACAGTTTTATGTTGCCCTTTCAGGGCGAAACTGTTGTGGGGACTTTGAACCCTACCCGTTGGGTAGGGCTGGCTTATATTGCCCTTTCAGGACGCAGGAAAAATATCATGAACTTGATCAAAAAACAAAAATTCCACTGATATATTACCAAATATTTTACTGAATAGTTGCATTTTGGGGTTTAGCCTTCATCTTCTTCTCCATACGTTGTGTAATAATACGGGGTTACTGCGGCAAACTCTGCTCCGCAAGTGTCCACCATTTTTCGGACAGCAACAATACCATGATCCTGACGTTGACGGCGAACCCATTTTTCTGTTGTTCCCAAAATTTCCGCAAGCCGATGATCCGAAAAACCAAGCCGTTTCAAAGACAACATCTTTTTCGGTGTAATATCATCAAGCCGGCAACCTTCAAGTTCAACTTCCGCCTCAACAAGTTCCAATATCTGCTCCAAAAACCACGGATCAATTCCAGTCAAACGATATAAGTCTTCAATTTCCGCTCCTTGCCGCAATGCCGAAGCAAGTTGGTAAAGCCGATCCCGCGTCGGAATACCAATCTTTCTGTATAACTCATTAAGAGAAAAAACCAAATCGTCTGCACCAAATAACCCAAAACGCCGATTTTCCATTGACCGAATCGTTTTCTGCAAAGCCTCTTTGAACGTCCGACCAATTCCCATCGCTTCACCAACAGACTTCATCTGAATCGACAATGTCTCATTACC
>JAIRLW010000307.1 GCA_031259095.1 Planctomycetaceae bacterium
CAATCAAGCCGAATCGTCAACACTTCCGGTTCCACGCTGCTTTCCTATCCTAAAAACGATTCCTTAGAACCGATTATTGTTTCCGCACAAACCGGTTGGATGAAAGAATCCGGCGACTATGAAATTTTCTTTCTTGACGGCGATTGTTCGGTCAGGCAAGGCGCTAGTTCCGCGCAAGGTCCTCGCGCGGTTGTTTGGATTGCCCGCAAAAAAGACCCTGCCGACGGCAGTCGTGAAGTTACCGTTTATCTCGAAAGCGACACCACTCAATCACCCTTAAATATTGAACTGGATCGGGAAAAAATCGACGCAAGAATTTTTGGGCAAAAATGGTTGGGGCGTTTCAACACAACAACGTCCGTTGATATGATGATTATGAACCCGAAACCAACGGAAGAGCAGGAACCGGCGATTTATCAGCGCGCGTTGGACATGTTGTTGCCGAAACCAACCGTTATTGATCGGGTCGGTTATGTTGCGACGGCGGCAACTTCTACCGCTCAACCGTCAACACCGCCCCAATATCGGCTTATCACCGTCAATCCGCGCGGAGATAACGATTTGTCGTTTTTAATGGATCCGTATCCGAATACGGATCGGGGAATTTTGGTTTTTCCTAAAGGTTTTAATATTATTATCGAAGGAATTACCGGCGAGGAGATGCTTTCCGGCAGTACGGTTGATATTTCGGCGGACAGTGCGGTGGTCTGGATGGACGCGCCTGCAAAATTGGTTGGAGGTCGCCAGCACAAAGATGATTCCAGAAACGATTTCGAACTTTATCTGGAAGGAAACATCAGTTTTCGTGACGCCGAGCAAACAATTCAGGCAAACCGTATGTATTACGACGCGAAAAATAAAGTTGCGTATATTCTTGACGGACGACTGGAAGCGCCGATCAAAAATGTTAAAAATATTACCGGAACGATTCGTCTTAAAGCGGAAATATTGCGTCAATTGGGCGATGGACTTTTTACCGCGAAAAATTCGGCGATCACCACAAGTCAACTTGGCGAACCGTCTTATGCTCTCCGTTCCCGAACATTGACCTTAAATCATCACGTTCCGTCTTCGTCGCTGCTCAGTGCGGAACCGCAAACCAAACGAGTTTTAACCGCCGAAAACAATTTTATTGTTTTACGTAATATTCCGGTTTTTTACTGGCCCTGGTTGGCGGCGGACTTGGACGATCCGACGATGTATATCAAAAATATTGCCTACGGCAATAGCAGTATTTACGGTCATCAGGTTAAAACGATATGGAATCCGTTTCAGGTTTTGAATATTCGGAACAAACCGGATTGGCTTGACGGAGAGGTTAATGTTTCCTGGTTGGAAGAACGGGGAATGGCGTATGGAACCAAATTTCAATATTCACCTTTGGGCTGTTTGGGAATTTCCGGCACAACTCAAGGAAGTGTTCGATTTTGGGGTATTAACGATAAAGGGTTAGACCGGCTTGGCGGACGCCGAAATAATGTTGCGTTTCCTCATGATTACCGATACTATTTTTATTGGAATCATCAACAGGAAATCGAATCGTTTGGAAAACACAAAGGACCTTGGTTTATTTCGGCTCAAGTGGGAAAAGTGTCTGACCGGAATTTTATCAACAATTATTTTAACGGTTCATGGAATGTTGGAGAAAACCAGACAACATCGGTTGGATTAAAAAAGTTGGACGGACATTCGACGTTGTCGGTTTTTACGGAATATGCTCTAGACGACTGTTATTCCAACGCGAACTGGTTACCGCGATTGGATCATTTTCTGTTGGGACGATCGTTATTGCGCGACCGTTTGACGTGGTATGAACACACGCGGGTTGGTTACATGAATTTCCAAACCGCAACCGCTCCGTATGATTGGAACAACGACGGACGATATTTTAGTTACCTTCCTTGGGAGTTAACGCCGAATAGTTTAACGAATCGTCCGCCGAATCCGGCGTTACTGAATCCTGTTCAACCGGAAACAATTAATAGGTCTGCGGAAGTTTTTTCGACGCGGCATGAGTTGGATTTACCGTTTAATATTGGAGCGATTCGGGTTGTTCCGTATGCGTTGGGCGATTTTTCTCATTGGGGGCAAGACCGAAGCGGTCATGATGTTCAACGGTTTTACGGACAAGGCGGTGTTCGATTGAACCTTCCGTTTTGGAAAGTTCAACCGAATTGTTCCAGCCGAACATGGTATATCAACGGCTTAGCGCATAAAATTGATTTTGACGCGGAACTGTCTTATTCGCGGTCGGATCAGAAGATGGACAATCTGATGATGACCGATGCGTTGGATACATGGAGTATTGAAGATTTCCGTCGGCGTTATTCTGTTACGACGTTTGGCGGCGCAAACGCGACTATTCCGATAGTGTTTGATCCGCGATATTATGCGTTACGGAGCGGTTTAGGCGGTCGGGTTACTGCCGGAAACATGGAAATCGCCGACGATTTAACGCTTTACCGTTTCGGAATGACGCATCGCTGGCAAACGAAACGCGGACCGGTTGGACGCCGACATGTTATCGACTGGGTAACGCTTGCCGTACATTTTAACTATTATCCTGAATCGGAACATAATTTTGGTGAAACACTTGGTTTGATTGATTATAATTTTCTCTGGCATGTTGGTGATCGTTTTTCGCTTTTTTCGTCCGGTCTTTACGATACATTTTTGGACGGACAACGAATTACACGAATTGGCGGTGCGTGGAATCGACCGGGTCGCGGAAATTTGAGAGTGATGCTGGATCAGCTCGACGGATTGATTGAACGAACTTATTTAACGTTGAGTGTTGGCTATACGATGAACGAAAAATATTCCATGTCCTACACCACTTCTTACGACATCAAAGATAAATGGCAAAATGTCGGACATGTTTTCATGTTCACACGAACCGGCGAAGCGTTTCGGATTTTTGTGGGAGCAACTTATTCGGAAGCGCGGGAAGATTGGAGTTTTACGTTTGGTCTGGAACCGGTCTTTATACGTGGAATTGCCTCAAAAATGCAACAAATGTCAACCAATATGCAACAAATGACCGGCAGATAAAAAAAGGCTGATTGTTTCGGAATTTTGGAGCAATCATTTTAGGTTGATAATTGAGTTGATAATTGAAAGGTAGGCAATCTTATATCAGGTAGGTAATTCTTTCTCCTGTAACCTACGGTTGTGCCGGTTGAGCTTTACTCGATACCAGTAAAGTTTGCCCTTCCTACGGCGTTGGATTTTTCAATACTGATTTTCAACGACAAAATACACGAAGGGACACGAAAATGACGTCTCTATTTTTTATTTGTTATTTTTTATTTTTTAAAACCTTTCGTGAACATTCGTGTTTTTCGTGGTGAAAATAAAAATAATTTAAAAACAATTTGTGAAAATCAGCGTAATCTGCGGATTTCTCTCGCGATATGCTCGAATAGACAATGACGTTATGAACCTGTAGCCGGTTGTTTCTTTTGCGTCATCTCAAACTCATTTTTAAGTTTGTCGATCACCTCTTTAACGCTACGGATTTTATCCGCAAGATAGGCGTTTGCTCCGGCAAAAACATATCCTTTTTTCAGATTTCCTTTGGCGGCATTATAAAGAGCTTTCATAATGCAATAAGGACTTTTCGCGTAATCACAGGTTTTGATACAACGGTACGGACAACCATTAGGTTTTTCGTTACCTTTGTTGACACTGCGAATAAATTCGCCGTTGAAGGCGCGACCCGGCAGTCCAACCGGACTTTGAATAATCATGGTATCCTCTTGTGATGAATCAATATAAACCTGCTTAAAAACAGGCGAAGCATCACATTCTTCGGTTGGAACAAAAATACTGCCCATTTGTACTCCGGCGGCGCCCAATTCAAGAAAACGTTGAATATCTTCACCTGTTGAAATTCCGCCTGCGGCGATTACTGGAATCAATTTTCTACCGCTATATTTTTCTGCAACGGCGACTACTTCCGGTATCAAATGTTCAAGCGAATAATTTTCGTTTTCGATTTGCTCTTCCTTAAACCCTAAATGTCCCCCTGCTTTGGGACCTTCTACCACAATCGCGTCGGGAAAATAACCGTATTTGGTCAGCCATCGTTCACTGACAATTTTTGCCGCACGGGCCGAAGAGACAATAGGTATAAGAAACGTTTTACTGTTGGCGTTAAGATAGGACGGTAAATCCAACGGCAATCCGGCGCCGGCAAAGATAATATCTGCTTTTTCCGCAATGGAAGTGCGTACCATATCGGCGAAATTCGACAAAGCAACCATAATATTAACACCGATAATTCCTTTGGTTTTTTCGCGTGTTTTACGAAGTTCTTCTTTAAGTCCTTCGATACAATTTTTCAAATAATTTCCGGAATCTTGCCTGTACAACATCCCCAATCCCGCGCACGAAATAACGCCAATCCCGCCTTCGTTGGCAACCGCTGAAGCCAATCCCGAAAGCGAAATACCAACACCCATACCGCCTTGAACAATCGGCAACCGGATTTCCCGGTCGCCGATAAAAAATGATTTCATCATGGTCAAAATTTGTGTTAAGACATTGTACTGTACTGTACTGTATGCGGACAGCAATTTGTGTTATCTACCGTTCCCATCGCGGCATACCCAATGTTCAGGCGAATCGTTTTTGTTTTCGGGTTGCTCTTCTGTTGTTTTTATGAATCAATTTCCTTAACTTAATGCGTCTAGGGACAAGCCTACGGTTCATTCGGAATTGGCTTACACAGAACGAGATTTTTCCCGCATAGTCGGGGCGACTGGATTTGAACCAGCGGCCTCTGCGTCCCGAACGCAGCGCTCTAGCCAGGCTGAGCTACGCCCCGATCATTAGAATTAGAAGCAAAATATTTCAGACATTGTATTGCGTTGCTCTGTTATGTCAAGACGGAGTGTCCACCATAATTTCCTACTTTCTTAGTGTCAACGGATTGGTTGTTAAATTTGGCAGGTAAAATTATGATTGTTTCGTCAGAAAAATAAGGTTGAAAATAAGGTTTGTCGAAACCATGACAAGGCGTTTTCTTTTAATCTTTCGGATTTGCGCCGGAGAAATACATGGCGCCGTAACTCCATGTCGGTCCCTTTATGCCGGTGAAATTCGGTCTATCCATCGTAAGTAAAACGTACCTGTAAGGATAACCTTCCGGTAACGGGACAACCTGCGCCCATACTCGTGCGGC
>JAIRLW010000308.1 GCA_031259095.1 Planctomycetaceae bacterium
TCTAAAATGAATAGTAGTCTGGATAAAATAGGAATATTTAATTTGCCAAAACAAATATTAAAATGAATAATAATAGACAGATTGGGGCGCTCTATAAATTTCAGGAACTCTCAATTGGACGCCTTTGTTTCATGGATTCTCTCTTTTTCTCCAAAATGTGAAATAATCAGAAAAAAACGCTTAAATTACGACGTTTAAGGTCTGTACTTTTAGGAAAGTGCAAATAATAATAATAATAATAATAATAATAATCTGGATAATTTGCGAGAAAATCAGTGATTTTAATAGAATCGATAGCGTAAGCAATTTCACACTTACGTATTAATTGTTCATGTAAATCTTGCCCTGTTTGGGGAACAAAATCGGAATCACTGTTGACATCGTGATTAAACTCTGTAAAATTATCCACGTTAAACATTTTTGAAATCCTTGTGTTAAAGGGTTAGAACCGGTTGCGGTTTTCTCAGAATCGCAGTCGGTATTTTTATCGCTGGAGAACGGAATTTTAAGGCAAAACGGAAATATTGCGTTGTCAGATGTAGGAAATAGAGTAGGAAGACCAAATGGCAGTTCCCGTAAAACTAGAATCCATAAGAAGTTAGATAGGTTGATTTCGATTTCTGCCCCGACTATTGCGTTGTCTGATTTTATGAAGGAACTCAAAGAATATTCGAGTAAATGGTTGGCGAGGAATCCAAATTTCCCTGATTTTGAAAGTTGGGCGGTTAGTTTTGCGGGATTTACTTATAATTTGAACGACAAGCAAACAATCATCAACTATATCAAGAATCAGAATGAATATCATAAAACCGTAAGTTTTGAAGAAGAATACCGCCAATTTTTGATAGATAACAGTATTGAAATTGATGAACGTTACTTTTTGAAAGAATAAAATTCTGCCTTTCAGGCAGGGACGCCGCTGAATAGTTACGATTTTCATATTTTGCTTCCGCTAGAGGTCAAAATTTGAACATGAAATTTCCCGAATAGAGAAATTGTTACCTAATGAAATACTATTATTGGATTCATATAAAAAGTTTATAAAAAAACAAAATTTTTAAAAGTTTCTTAATATAAAAAATTACTTAAAAAATTGCAGAAGACTTGAAGTTATATTTTGATTTTCTATTCTTCTTATAAAATTGGGGGTAGTGTCTCAAATTTATTGGCGAGTCGTCTTTACCCCTACAAAACAAGGTACATAGACAACACCTTCAATAAATTTCGCACATAACCAAATTGAGAGGTAACGACGCCGCAAATTTCATTGAATATAGATCAAATTATTTTTGAAAAAATTGAAAAAGTTGCTAAACAAAAGAAAATATCTGTTTCAAATTTGATCGAAAATAATATAAAAAAAACGTTAGTGAATGATCATCCAGAAGATTTTTTTAAATTATTGGGTGCGATTAAAGATGATACCTTTATTGAACCAGATGAAATCGATACAAAAAAATACTCAACCGGCGCGACCGTAGGTTAGATAACCTTTCAAGAGAAGGGATCGTCTATCTCTTGATTATTAACGTAAACAAATTGCTTCAGGCAAAATCCAAACGATGCGGCATTCAGAAGATAAACCCGTGATTCTCACAGCAGGAAGTATGTGGCAATCACCGCTGTGGTTGGAAGCAAGTGTCAATGTTTTTTCGGACGAAGAACGAAAAAACGGCGTTAACACGCTTCAAGAAACAGTTCGCCGTTTGTTTCGGCAACGGAAAAACGCCGACGTCGTTTGTACCAGCGGCGGCGGCGTTAATTTTTGGTACGCTTTTTATAACCGTTTCTTTTCTTTACCAAAAAATCGCGTTCCGCAAATCGCCGGCGAAAATTTTTTGCCGGAACCCAATCCGAAAAGTATCGCGTGGCAACTCAAACGATTATTGCGGCGTATTGTTTTTTCGGCAACAGACGCTTTCATCGTTTACACAGAACCGGAACGAAAACTTTGGGCGGAATATCTGAATCTTCCTATGGAACGGTTTCACACGCTTCTTTTTCATACCAATATTCTCCAGCCGCATTGGACTCCTGTTGGAAATTACGGATTCGCTGCCGGACGTTCCGAACGGGATTATCACACTTTTTTTGAAGCCGTAAAAAATCTGGATGCTCGATTTGTTGTCGTTGCCGATCTCCAAAATGTTGACGGTTTGACGGTTCCTGATAATGTTGAATTGCATTGTAACATTTCGTATCAGCAATATCTCCATCTCCTTGAGAATGCCGCTTTTACGGTTGTTCCGCTTCAAATTCGGCAACGATCAACCGGACAAGTTGTTGTGTTGGAAGGATACGGTTTGGGAAAACCAACCATTGTAACCCGTTGTCTTGGAATCGACGGTTATCTCCGTGAAAACGAAACCGGTTTTTTCTGCGAACCTTACAATCCGGCAAGCCTCAAAGAGAAAATCGAAATTTATCTTCATTCTCCCTCGCTGATCGAACAACATGGCCGCACGGCTTTGGATTGGACGTTAAAAGAATTTACGTTCGGCGCTTTTGTCGAAAAAGAACTCAATATCATTAATAACGTTTGGAAACATTCGTTGAGTAAATGACACACTTCTAAAAACTCGTTTTTTTGATCGACCAACTTCGACCAAAATCGATTTCGGTCGAAGTTTTTAGAAGTCCCGCTTGCGTTGGGGGGAACTTTCCCTGCTTTAAGGAAAAGTTTCCCTGCTTTAAGGAAAAGTTTCCCTGCTTTAAGGGAAAGTTCCCCTGCTTTAAGGAAAAGTTTCCCTGCTTTAAGGGAAAGTTCCCCTGCTTTAAGGAAAAGTTTCCCTGCTTTAAAGGAAAGTTCCCCTGCTTTAAGCGGAAGTTCCGCTGCGTTAAGTGGAAGTTCCGCTGCGTTAAGTGGAAGTTCCG
>JAIRLW010000332.1 GCA_031259095.1 Planctomycetaceae bacterium
GTAGGTTCAAGGACCATCACCAACCGAAGCCCTGAAAGGGCGTCAAGATTACAAACGGTTCGTCATTTAATTATTTTCCTGTTGCCCTTTCAGGGCGTTGGGTTGGCGGGGGGAACTTACCCCTACCCCGTTGGGGTAGGCTATAATCCTGACGCCCCTTTCGGGGCTAATATAAAAAATAAAAATTCCACTGATATATTACCTTTTTTTAAGAAAGTGCAGATCGGCTGAAATCGAAATAAATTAATTGATATGTTACGGTTATTTTTCGTCCGCCGGATTTTTATTTTTTTCTTTCGGAATCCAGTCGCAGGCGAAGGTCAGCCAACCGTCATTGGAAGACGCAAAAATTGGAACAAGAACTCCCGAATCTTTCCATTCGCCGTCCAGTTCCAACGGTTCGGTTTCAACCCGTTTCGGTAACGCCTCAAGTCTCCGTATCAGATAAGAACGAATGATCGTTTGAATCGCCGAAAGTTTGGCTCCGCTTTCCGGTTGATAGTTACTCGGAAACGCCTGCGGAGTTTCCGCCTGTTCCAAAACAACAATGGTTCGCTCCGCTCCGTTTTGATCCTTTTTCGTTTCAACACGAACATGATAGAGAATCGTTATCGTGTACGATTTATCGGCGTTATTGAGAACTTTAATGTCGTCAAGCCGAATCACCGCCTTAATTTTGTTATCAACAAACAGAATATCAATCGGGGCTTTGGCAACAAAAGACACCTGCGCCGGCGATTCCTCTTGTTTTCGTTCTAAAAACTTTGGCAATTTCGGAAATTGTTTTTGCAGGTCTTTCACAAATTCGTCTTCATCAAGAAATCGACCGGACAACGCCAGAGCCGCCGCGTTATTCAACGCCGATTGATGAACCTGAACCGTTAAATCATACGGTTTTTCCGTAACCGGAGCCGGATTCATTGCCGAAGGTTGAGTCAAACTGCCAATCAGAATTGACCAGTCAATTTTTTCTGTTGTACTGGAAAGATTCCAGATTCGCGGGAAAAGACCGGTTTGAAGAAGCGGCGTCCGAATTTTAGTCTGATAATTTTCGTTCAACTCTTCGATTCTCGGATTGATTCGCTTGTCCACACGAACATTCATTCGTTTTTCCGCACGTTGTCTCGCCACCGATTGCGACGAAGCCCGTTGTTCCTGAATCTGTTGTTTGGCAATCATTTGAGTAAGAGGTCCGCCGTTGATACGAATATTCGAAAGCGTTGCCTTTAGATCCGCCCGTGTTTTGGTTGGAACAGTTACAAACGCTTCAGGCGTAATTTGAATTCGTTTTTCCGCTGATAATGTTCCTTTGGTGTTCGTGTTTACGGTAACCGGAGAATGGTAGCCAACGGTTGCGGAATCCATCACCGCTTTGATAAGAACATTGATTTCCGCTTTATTCTCGTTCGGAACCAATTCGGCGGAACTTGTTGCGGTAAATGTTCCGGTTCCGACAACATGTGTTCCAAGAATATTTTCATCAATTTCAATATTCTCCTTAATTTCACTTTGGAATCCCGCGCTAACAAATTCCGTACCAACCTGAATCTGAAGATTAACGCCGGAAAAAACAACACGAACCAGATTAGCCATTTTCAATGTTCGCGGTTCAACAACGCCGACATCTTCAAGCCAAACCATCACATCATTTAACGCAACAGCGTGAAGCGGATCACGGTTGCCGGAATAAGTCTCAAGGTAATCGAGAAGATGATCGCAAACGTTAATCAATTGAGATTCGTAACTGTTTTCTGAAATGAGACGTTCCAACGTTTGGTATTGCCGAAGTGATTTACGAAAATCGTCGAAAATAATCCGGCGAACTCCTTTTTTATTGGAATGAAGAGCATTCCAAATATCATCGAGCAATGTTTTGTCGGGAGCGTTTGTTTTTTGGAGCGTTGCCGACAATTCCGTGAGATGAAATTCTTCTTTCCACTCCGCCGCCGTTTCACGGTTTGAATCACGGTTTAGAACCCGAAGCAATGATTGAACCGAACCAAACAAACGTTGTTGACTCTGTTTCAAATGATCGGGCGTGATTTTTTTGTAATCGGATTTAACTTGTTCACAAAGTGTTTTAAGTTGTTCTTTGGCCGCTTCTGGCGACAACGACAACTCTTTTTCTTTTTGTAACTCTTTCTCTTTTGGCGCGAGACGTTCTTTTGCTGCAAGACGATCTGTTTCAGCGGAAACAGCGCCGCGTTGCCGCAAAAAACGGCGAATCCGAGCAGCCTGAGCAAAATTCGGGTAAAGCGAAACAAGCACAATGGCAATTAAAAATATTACCATCGAAAATCGGAAACAAAATGTTTTTTTCATCATACGAATGGGGGGTTGAGTAATTTTGGGGGAACAAAAATTTTTAAACGTTAAAAGTTAAAATAGGGAATTTCGTAAAACAAAAAATGTTGATTTGGATAGTTTACGAAATATAGGTTTAAAAAATTATTTTACCTATTGTTAAATTTCTAAAAAAATTTAGAAAACGTAGTTTGTTTCGTTGCAACGCGACGTATTACCGATATAATTCGTCAACATTTCCTGAACGGCTTAATTGGAATAATTTGTTTAATCAGAATAATCCTTAAAGTCGTTCCATTTTAAAAACCTTTACGGAGGATTATTTGAATGTCAAATTTCATTCAATGCGTGAACACCGGAACTGGAAACCACACAAACTTTGCCGATTATAACAAATTAAACGAAAGAGGTAAATCGGGCATCCTGAAATTTTTTCACAAATACTGGGAAACAAACAAAATTTTCTCAAAAATTCCAAAACAACGTCGATTAGGCAATTTAACTATCTTCTCTATTTTTCTTATTTTGTCAATATTTCTATTAACTTTTCTAACGCCTAATTTTTCATTACCGCTTTTTGCAGATGAATCACCGTTATGGAACGAATTGGATCATCTTTCGTGGGAAACGAATTACACAACGGCGTTGCAAAAGGCGAAAGAACAATCGAAAAATCTTTTAATTTATTTTTATGCGGTTACGGATTCGCCGGCGATTCCGAGTTCAACGGAAGAGCGGTTTATCAAAGTTGGAAACAATGAGATTCGGCAAGTTGTTTACGTGTTACCGCAATTACAAAAACCGCTTCCGATTGCGGCGGCATGTCGGGAATTTGAACAGCGTGCTTTTTTCAAATCGGACGTTCTTGATTTGCTTAACAATTATGTTCTGTTGAAACTGCCGATTGACGCTGTTCAGGAGTCGGAGAATGCGGAACAATCTGGAGTTCCGATTCTCAATTTGCCGAAGTTTCGGGAAATGGCTCATCTTCCGGGACTTGCCGTGATTGATTACGAACACAAAGATGCTCCTTATTATGAAGAACTTGTTGGTATTCTCCCGTTTTTGCGTGCGAAACCGCCGACTTCGGAACAGGTTCAAACATTTTTAACGTTACCGCCCGGAACATTAACGCAACGGACGTTGATTTATGCGATTCGGATTCATCCTGAACGTCCCTTGAGTACGATGGGAACATTCCATCCGTTTGTTACAAAAGAAGCGACCGAACATTCTGTTTATCAGGCGAAAAAGGGAGTTTTAGGACATCAAAATTTCGGAACGCGAAGTAACAGAATCAGCGGAGAATTGGAACAAGGTTCTGTTTCGGAAATTTGTGCGCAAAGTTGGACAGACGAAGGACTTTTTGAAGCCGCTATCGGTTGTGTACGGGCGTGGCGCAATTCCTCCGGTCATTGGTCAGCCGCACGAAAAAAACATACCTATTACGGTTACGACATGGTACTCGGCGCAAACCATATCTGGTACGCCACCGGAATTTTCGTCGATTAAAGGTAAGGGAACTTCTAAAAACTTATTTTTTCACAGACTGAAATCGACTAAAATCGATTTTGGTCGATTTCAGTCGAGGTTTTTAGAAGTTGCCTTATGTGGATAAACTTTTATTGAATCCACTGAATAATTACGAAAATTTAATCTTGCACGAAATTTTCGGGTTTCATTCCTTTTTTGTGTTTCCCGAACCCCATAGGAAGAGTTTCGTAATTACCGACAATTCCGACATTGGCGTGTTCGGGCATCTCTTGAATAATCGTTTCCAATCCGGCAAGCCAGTACACGGCGTTCACCAAAAGTCGGCGAAACCCTTCACTTTCAAGGTCTTGCGATGATCCCATTGTTGTCGTAAATACTTTTCCGGTTTTGCCGTTGTCGTCGTCAATATTGTACGTTTTTGTCCATGCAATCGGCATCATTGGTTTATTTTTGGAACCGGCAACAGGCGGATCAGTCGGTTTCATCCCCGCAAGCACTTGACCAAGAACCAACGGCATGGAGTCGCCGGAAAGCGGCAACCGAACTCGGTACACATCCGTCAATCCAAAAATATCGTCACAACCGCGAACAATCGGATGCGTTCTTTTTTCAGAAACAATAATTCCCCGTGTTGCTTCCTGTCCGTGATGACCATGATGATTAATCCATGTTTCTCCTAATATTTTTCGTCCGAATCCTTGTTCCCAATTTCCAGTGTTATCGTGATAATCGAAACTATATCGGGCAAATTTTCGATCTTTCGGAATACGGAAAGCATGCGTAGAAGTTCTCATTCCCAGCGCCGGTTTTCCTGTACGAAAATAATCGTCAAAGTATTGCATCTGATCATCCGGTAAATTTCGAAACCGAAGATTGACCACCAACACATCCGCTGTTTTCAAAACCTGAAGATCGGGAATATTTGTTGTACAAACCGGATCGATTTCACCTGTTTCGGGATTGATTGCGAACAATACGGTACAATTAAATCCGTGATGTTTGGCAAGAATCCGACCCAATTGAACCGCCGCTTCTTCCGAACGATATTCCTCATCGCCGGAAACCAAGACAACATGTTTACCGTTACCGGGAAGATTCGGCGAACCTTTATATTGTAACGGTTCGCCAAAAAGCGTCGGAACGGATACGAGAAGGTTAATAATGGTCAGGTAAAATAATACTTTCATCTGTTTAGTTTTCCTTTCGATAAAGTAAAAAAATGTAATTGTTTATTTTATTAACAACCGAACACACTGAGAGAAAAGTCCGCAGATTACGCTGATTTTCGCAGATTGTATGTTTTGTTGTTTCGTATTCTAAAAATAATCTGTGAAAATCAGTGTAAAAATCATTAGCGAAAATCTGCAGACTATTTTTTCG
>JAIRLW010000399.1 GCA_031259095.1 Planctomycetaceae bacterium
CTCATTGATTCGATAACCGACTTTGGGACGACCGGAAATACCGGTAATCGCCAAATCTTTGCGAACCTGCACACTTAATTGTCCAAACTCTTCCGCAATTTGAGTACAGGAAATCAGAAGATTCCCGCGATTTTTCTGTTCTTTCAGAAAACGGAGATAGACGGGGAGTCGCTGAATACTTGGAATTGGAAATGATTTGGCGGATTGTATGGACATAAGAGAAAATAGTCTGCCTAAACGAACTCATGAAAAAAACAATAGGATTTTAAGTTATGATTTTATAAAACGAATTTATTTTCGCAAATCTCGTCGAAAGAGTCAACAGTAACAGTCAATTTTCTTTTTTCTGATTGTTTCACCTTATGAAAGATCATTGGTTCCATTAGTCCCTATCGTCCCTAAAGTCCCTTTTTATAGGGATTTTAGGGACGATAGAGACTAATGGGACAATTAATCAAATAATCAAAAATCTTGGCGAAATGGTTGGAGATTTTTCCATTCATCGGGAATACGGATTACTTTTTCCGTTCCTTTGGAACATTCATATTCCATCTCCAGTTTCGGAGTGGACTTGAATTTTGTTTCAAAAAGAAGATGTTTTTTCGACAGTCGGTCAATAGAAATTTCGGCGTGCAATAGGGCATGTTCGACCAAACCGTCCTGAATATTATAGCGTAAAAGACCGCGCGGCGTGCATTTTCCGATACGGTTTGATTTAGCGTCGGAGGAATCGAGTTCGATGAATCCTCTGGTAATTTCGAGCGTTGCCGAATTTCCAACATTTTCTTTTCGTGTTATTTCCAGCGTTCCCGAAGGAATACCGCGCATCGACGGATCAAGAATATTGGAAAACTGATCGGCACGAACGAGCCATGTTTCACCAACCGGAACATCCAGTTTGGGCATGATATGATAATCGGCTAACACGCCAAGATTGGCACAAAGATTCCGTTCTGCCTCTGTCAAATCGCAGCCAACCGGTTCTATTTCTTCGACCGCTCCATGACGATGAGTGATCCGTACTTTTTTACCTTGTAACGAATCTGTGGAACCAAACACATTGATTTTTCCTTTTTTATCTGAAAGATTCCATGTATCCAAAAGGTTTGCAATTCCTTTGTAACCCCGCAATGCCAAACCTTCGGCAAAAGAATCTGCGGCAATAGGAAATGCGGCTCCGCCCAATTTCAAAACTATTCCCGAACCCGGCAACAAACCGTCAAATAACGGAGCAAGCCATGTTGTGGTAACACCGGAACCGACTGCAAGATAAGGTTTTGCCCGTTTCATAAAATCGAGTTGAACCGATTCCACGTCGCACAAAATTTCCAACGTATTGATGGATTGAAAGTCGTAAAGAACAATAATTTCCGTACCGTCATTCTTTTCAACGGTTCGGATTAAGCGTGCTTCGGAAGCGTAAGACATATTCAAGAGAGCGCGGACTCCCCATTTTTTGTCCTCAACTTTTCCGTACATTGTCCAACGTAACAGAGAATCATAAACTTTTTGCTCTTCGACGGATTTTTTGAGATGTTCCTGATTCAGCCGTTCAGCCGTTTCTGCCTCGACTAATCGAACTCCTTGTTTTTTCATTGTTTCACGGTTTACCTTTTCACCGGATTTGACAACAATTGTTTCCGATTCGATTATCGGTTCCGGTTTTGTAACTGTTTCAGGTTTGGTAACCGATTCTGCTTGAGAGTGGGAATGTTCATTTTGGTTGATGGAACCAATTGATCGTTCATTTGTTTCTTTCTCCTGTTGGTTTCCACCTGACTGAAACGCAATAACAACAAGCAAGATAACAATAATCAAAATGAGAATTGGAATTAAGGCTTTTTGCGGTTTGGGATCATCTGGTATTTCATCGGACATTTGAAATTCTCCTGATTGTTTTGGAATTTAGGGATAATACCGGTAAGAGTTAGAAACTAGGAATTCGGAATTAGTTTACGCCCCCTTGTGAATATTGTCAAGAAGTGTAATATTTCAGCGGATTTTTTGAACACGTAGGAATATCAAACAGCAAATCTTATGTTCAACCTTGTTTTGTTAAGAAAATTAGGTAAAAATGAGGTTGTTGAAATTTTTTGACGCCTACATTAAAATAGTCGTTGAATAACGGCAAAAATTAAATAGAGACAGTTACGCTTGCAACTGTCCGAGTTACCAATAACTTGCCCCAATCATTGCCAACGTTTTTTTTAATCAATTTTTTAATCGATTTTTTAATCAATACCGCAGAGACGGTTCACCTTCAACAAAAGAGATTGTTAATATGAGCATCAAAATTAGTATTGTGTTTTACAGTATGTACGGACATACATATCGAATGGCGGAAGAGATTGCCGCTGGAGTTCGTGAAGTTTCGGATGTTGTTGCGACGTTGTATCAGACGCCGGAGTTGGTTCCTGCGGAAGTGTTGGAAAAATCCGGCGCCGTTGCCGCGAAAGCAACAATGTCCAATGTGCCGGAAGTGTCCAATGATATTCTTGCGGAATCGGACGGAATCATTTTCGGAACTCCAACCCGATTCGGCAATATGGCGGCACAAATGAGAAACTTCCTTGACCGAACCACTGCTCTTTGGCTCAAAGGAGCGTTGATCGGTAAAGTCGGCAGTGTTTTCGTTTCAACCGGCACACAACACGGAGGTCAGGAAACAACGATCACCAGTTTCCATACAACATTACTTCATCACGGTATGGTGATTGTTGGAGTTCCGTACTCGGAACCAGGACTCGTCAACATGAACGAAATAACCGGCGGTTCACCCTACGGCGCCGCCACGTTGGCAGGAAGTGACGGTTCGCGTCAACCCTCCGACAACGAACTGCGTATCGCTCGCTTTCAAGGAAAACATGTCGCGGAAATCACCAAAAAATTAACCTCAGGAAAACTCTAAAAACCTGTTTTTTGATTGACCGAAATCAACCCAATTCGACTAAAATCGATTTTAGTCGAACTGGGGCGATTTCGGTCGATTTTAGCCAGTTACGAAATCAGTTTTTAGAAGTTACCTAAATATTGTCCCTTACTGTTTCTAAAATTTTTTGATAAAAAATTGAATTTTTAGAGGTTCCCAATGAAAAATATTGACGCCAATGATGAAAAAAAGAATCGTTTGTTTTCAAAGGTTCATTTTCTATTTATTGCCGGAGTCCTTTGTTATTGGGCTTCCTTGCCGCCGTATGGATTTTGGTTTTTGGTTTTTCCGGTTCCTGTTTTCTGGACATTCGTGATCGAACACCCCCAATCAATTCGTTTTCGTATTGTTTATTTTGCAGCATTTTGTTTCTGGATTATGCCTATTTTGGGGGGAATTGCCTATTCACATCCGCTTACGGTCTTTGTGTTGTTGCTTCTTATCGCTTATCTTTCAATTTATTGGTGTCTCTTTTTTTATGCTGCCAAAATTGCAGTTTGCCGTTTTGGGATTCCATCCGTTTTGGCTCTTCCGGTTTGCTGGATTGGTTGCGACTATTTGCGTAATTATATTTTTGGCGGTCTTTCCTTCTGTTCCCCGGAACGCGCCTTGTATCACCAACCGTTATTGATTCAAATTGCCGACATCGGCGGCGAATATCTTGTCGGCGGAATGATCATGCTTGTTGGTGCAGGTGTTGCTTCCGGTATTCGTGCTTTGTGGACACACGAAAGATCTGCTAAATGTTATGTTTGGTGTTTTGTTGCCGGATTTGTTTTCGTTGCAACACTTGGCTATGGTTTTTTCCAAACCGCCGGTTCCCGTATCAGTCAACCGAATCTGACGATTGCCGTGTTACAAGGTAATATTCCGCTTATGCATAACGATTATAAAGAACAGGCGGCAAAAGCGGTAAAACAATTTGTTGATTTAACAAAAAAAGCCGCCCAAAATGCTCAGACAGACAAACAACCGCTTGATCTGATTATTGCTCCTGAAACGACGGCTCCAATTCTTTTGCTAAAGTACAACCCCAATCTAAAACCGGTAGAGTTTGACCGTTGGACAGGTTGGTCGGAGTACGCCGTTGACTATTGGGAAGATCGATTCGTACAATTACGAACATTCGTTCAACGGATCGGCGTGCCGATTCTTGTCGGGGTTTCGACATTGGAGTTTGAGAAACCGCCAAAGCCCAAAGAACTCAATTCCGCAATGTTAATTGATCCGAAAAACAACCAAACTGAATATCGTTATGATAAAATGCGGCTTGCAATATTTGGCGAATATATTCCGTTTTCTCAATATTTACCGCAAAACTCTTTTCTTAGAACACTTTGTCGGGAATTTGAATGCGGTACGAAACCGGTTGCGATTCCGTTAGGCGGCGGGTCTGTGTTTCTTGCAGTGAATATCTGTATCGAAAGTACATCGCCGCATTTTATACGAAATCAAATTTTAACCCTGAAAAAACAAGGTCAGGAACCGGCAATTTTAGTAAATATGTCGAATGACGCTTGGTTTTTATTTTCGCAACAGATTGATCAACATTTCGCAACACATGTTTTTCGTGCGGTGGAGAACCGGCGACCCTATATTACGGCGTCAAACGCAGGTTTTTCGGCGATCATTGACAGCCGCGGTGTGATTCGGAACATTGGGCAACGCCGTGAAGCTGAAGTTATTGTCGGTTCGGTTTCGACAATGGATTACGAAACGCCAATCTATCATTATATCGGCGATATTCCGTCCATTGCCTGTATGCTGGGAGTTTTTGTATTGATTTTTATGGGCTGGTACAAAAACGGAAACAGAACCAACAAGATTCTCTGATTGTTTTGGAACGTTCCTGATTATACTTGAAAATTCCTGATTATTTCACATTTTGGGGGCTATCTCTTGATTTTTCTGGCACAAGCAGTATTACCACGAGATACTATCATTGCCGGAAAATCAAAATAGACAGTTACCTGCCGAACGTATATCAATTCAAAATTATTGTCCGATATTTTTATCGAACAATTTTTCTTTGTTGACGATGGCTTTGCGCATTTGGAGTTCGACGTTTCGGAGGAAGTCGTATTTTGCTTGTTGTTTGGCGTCGCGTTGCGGAATGGTAACAGTGTTTGGGTCTTCACCGCGCGGTGTTGCCGCAAGCGAATTTTTGCCGGACTCGATAATCGCCAACGCTTCCTTGTATTCCGGCGAATTTTTGTCCGAATCCGTTTTCCATTTCGCTAAACACGGACTCAACTCCGGACGCGTAAACGAAATCGCCCAATCAAAAGCAGTTTGTCCGTCGTTGCTTCCGCTGCGAAAAGTGTTTTTGTAACCGCAAAGACTCGCCAGCCGGTTCAGTTGACTATCCGAAAGCGGACAACGGCCAAACCGATTGTTTGGAAACGAAGTCAAATAAGTCGGGTAATACGGAGCGTTCAAATCAATCCACGTCAAAACACGATCAACCGCTTCAGGATTGGTTTGACGATTAACGTACACGCCAAGTTCTTTACGTTTCGCATCAATTTCAGGATTCGGATGACCGTTGAGTAACACGTTGGCGATTCGGCTTTGCGTTGAACCCCACGTATAAGGCTTCAACTTAACATGCGGTCCCGCTCCAACCACCTTAATCAAATTCTTTTTGTACAATTCAACGTAAGACGTGTTGAAAATCGTGTTCAAATCACCGGCAAGATTAGGCTTCTTCGGATTTTGTTCCGTTTTTCCATAATCGTGACATTTTGTACAAAATTGATCGAAAACAGGTTCCTGAACATCTTTGACGTAACTGAAAAGCCGCGGCGTTCCATACCAGCCGTTCATTGGTTGCGGCGGTTTCGTCAATGCTTTGGGGGTATTCGGTAACGGCGGAAATGTTGCCAAACGATCTTCATGACAACCAACGCATCCATTTGTTTCACCCGGACGAATAATTACACCGCTTCGCATTGTTTGAATCATTTGTCCTTGTTCGTCGAGCAATTGAAAGTACAGAAATGTATCGGCGGGAACTGTAAAATAAGCACTCCCGTCCTCTTCAACCGGAACCGTACCAAGAACACGTTTGTTGATAAATTCGTACCAATTCATTCCCGGTCCTTGTTCGCCGTGTCCGTTGCCCCAACCTTTCGGCGACCACGTTTTCTTTTCCGGCGACTCAACAACCCGCAAAAATTTAACGCTTCCTTTTTTGACATTGTTCATGCCGAGACCTTCGTAAACATTTGTTACGTAAAAATTGCCGGTAGATTGCGTGTAGTCGGCTTCTTGAATATTGACCGGCGGCGGAGTTGTCGGCGCAAGCGGCGTCGGGTCAAAACAACCGTGCGAACCGGAAAGATTTTTGTCCTCAAAAACAAGTTGCATTGTGTTATCGCGACCGAGCAGATAAATTCCCATTTTTTCGCCTTGTCCGGTCATACCCGACGCAAGAAACCACTCGGCGGAAAGCGGAAACGGGTCTTCAAATTTCGGATGAACTTGCTTGAATGTATCGTATCGTTTTACTTCCGTGAACGTTTCAGTATCTCCTTTGTCAACGAGATCGATTGCCGGCGCGGGCCACGTTTGTAACACTGCTTGTTTGCCGTCAATTCCCAGTTGCCGATCAACCAACGCAATTGCCCCCCAAGGTCTGTCGTGTGTGGAAGTGAATGTTGCAACAAAAACAGACGAACTGCCGGGAACAACCCGCGCATCAATCACTCCTCCGGGCGACGCCGTATTATTGCCCCAAAAAATGGCGTGATTGAAGCCGTCGGCGGTTGTGATCCAAAGTCCTTGAGCGTCGCCGAAATTCCGGTCAACATATTCCCAACGATCATAAACAATCCGTCCATCCGGCACGAGTGCGGCATGACCCTCAAAAAGCGTACTTTTACCAATTTGCCGAATATTTGAACCGTCGTTATTCATCTTGAACAAATTCGTCATAATATGGCGGTTGCACATACAATATTTCGGTTCGCGGGTTGAAGAAAAAACAATTTCACCTGTCGGCAAATAAAGCGGATCAATATCGCTCACACCGGACAGATAAGTCAATTGACGCAACGAATTATAAGTATCGGCAACTTGTTGATCCGGCAACACACGCAACGGTTGTTTTTGATTCAATAACTGATCGAGTTGCAATTCATAGATATGGTAATCGTCCTGTTTATTTCGGCGGATCGAGACAAGCAATTTTGTTGCGTCAAACGACAGACACGGATCGCGGACAATCCCTTCGGGAACTTCAAGCAATATTTTTACAGAATCATTTTTCGGATTCCAGACCCGCAACGAACTGCCGCCGCGAAAACTCTTCGTATTGATTTCGCCTGTCTGAAACATTGTCGCCGTGTTATGGTGATCGGGTTTATATTGTTCGCGTGTAACGTACAAAATCGGATGTTCCTGCAACAACGGATTGGCAAGAGCAGTTTCACGCTGGTTTTTTTCAGCCGTCGCTTTGCGTTCTTCGGTGGTTGCGACATAATTTCGACGCACCGCCGTCAATTTTTCGTTGATTT
>JAIRLW010000402.1 GCA_031259095.1 Planctomycetaceae bacterium
TATCGTCTCTAAAGTCCCGTTTTTTAGGGACTAAAGGGACATCAGGGACAAATGATGTCGGTTTTTCATAAAACGTTGCGGTAAAAAACAAATTTTTAGAGGTTCCCAATAGTATTTGCGAAATTGAGAAAGTCGGCGATGTCAAAACAAGGAAAATAGACCAACTGGGCGGCGCTGGAGTCGAACCAGTGACCTCTGCCGTGTGAAAGCAACGCTCTAACCAACTGAGCTAGCCGCCCAAATTTTTTAATGCCAAAAATTGGAAATAGAAATAAATAATAAATATCGTCTCAAATTTCATCGCTAGATAACTTCTAAAAACCTATTTTTTTGACCGAAATCGACTAAAATCGATTGATTAAAATATCTTTTGTCATGTTTTTAGAAGTTCCCAATAGTTGGTATCGCATTATAAACAATTTCCGCTTATTGTCAATCTTGATGTTATTTCGGTGAAGCGTTTTATTTTTATCGGAATTGCCGGACTAGAACCGCCGAAGCCTGTGCCTGCGGATTCACCGCAATTTTAATAAACGATTGACCACTCGGCGTGTCAGCGTTTTGATTCGGCATTACCGGACATTCGGGATCAGGTGTTGAAAAATTCAACGTCGGGAACAATAATCCCCGTTGTAACGCAAGAACCCCAACAATCAATTCGACGGTTCCGCCGCCCGCTCCAAGATTGCCGAAAAATCCTTTTGCCGCATTTAACGGAATTGATTTTTTCCGATTCCCAAACACATCGTGAATCGCCAACGTTTCCGCATAATCCAACTCACGACTTCCAAGTCCGTGAGCATTGATATGACCGATTTGTTCCGGATCCATTCCGCTGCGTCTCAGTACATCGCACAAAACACTCTTAATCACTTCGCGTTTCCGGTCTGTTTTTATTCTATCGTAACGAGTTCGGTAGGAACCGCAAACCACTTCACCCCAAATCGTTGCGTTCCGTTTTTGGGCATGTTCCAACTCTTCCAACACAACCGCTCCCGCTCCTTCGCCAAGAACTGTCCCATCACGATTCCGGTCAAAAGGTTTGCATTCCGTTGACGTAAGTTCTTCTTGTTGAATAGCATGGAGCATTTTCAACGGATGAAGCCGACTGCCGGTTGTTCCGACAACCATCATGTCCGCACGACCGGAAGCAATAATCTCCACCGATTCGCCAACACAAGCCCCAACAGACGCTTCACGTAATGTAATCGAATTACTTGGACCATGAAAATTGTTGATAATGGCAATATGACTTGACGGCATGTTCGGTAAATATTTTAGTTGCCAAAGCGGTTGCATTTTTGTAAGCCCTTTGGATGCCCAACGTGAAAAATCAAAACCTGTCTCCGTTTCCGAATTTTTTAAACCATTTAAACCATTTAAACCGTTTGAATCTTTTGAACCATTTGAATTTTTTGAATCTTTTAAATTTTTTGGGTCATAACAACAAGCCCGAATTCCATCAATAACATCTTCAACGGTTGTCAAAATGTAGTCCGAACCGAATGAAATTCCGATACGTTGCGACGGGAACTGACCGAATTGGATATTGGCATGAAGAAGTGCGCGGCAACTCGAAGCAACCGCCATCTGAATTTCGCGCGACATCACTTTCAACGCTTTTTTGATCACTTTTTTTTGTCCGGTATCGCGTAAATCAAAATCTTCTATTGTTCCTTCAAACAACGCGGGAGCGGCAACAGAAACAGACGGAACCGTTTTGCCATTCCACAGAAAGGGACGAACTGCCCCTTTTCGGGAAACTAACGCTTCCTGAAAATGTTCCAGAGAAGAAGGCAAAGGACTAACCAACCCCATACCTGTAATCACAACACGCCGTCTATCCATGAAAACTCTTCGTAATCAGAAAAAAGAAAAAAATACCGTCAAAATTTACTTTGTTTTTTTGATTCGAACAGTTTGAAAACAAAAAAATCGTCAGAATCAGAAAAAATCATTTCAAAACATAAGAAGTATAACGAATTTGACGATTTCATATTAAATTTTATCACAACAAGGGAACTTCTAAAAACTTCGACTGAAATCAACCGAAATCAATTTTAGTCAAGTTCGGTCGAATTTAGTCGATCAAAAAACGAGTTTTTAGAAATTTCCAATCATTTATCCTAATGTTTTATCGTTGACGAGTTCATGAATCAACTTTGTTATTCCGTCTTTTGTCGGAGGCATTTCGGTAAATCCTTCTTTTTTCAAAACAATCGACTGAATACGGAACACTTTTGTCGGCGAACCGGCAACTCCGCAACGGTTTAAGTCTGCTCCGATATCATCGAGATTCCACTGTTCGATGAGTCGGTTTTTAATTCTAAGTTCTCCGATTTCTTCCGGCGGCACTTCGGCAGGAATCCGATTATTTTTGTATTTCATCATTCGCTTCGCCGAACATGGACGCGGTGTGTTGGCGGTTTCGATTACCGTCAGGAGAGCCGGCAACTTGACCCGAACAATTTCCCAACCATTCCCAATATTTCGCCGAACGGTTGCTTGACCGTTTTGAATATCGGAAATTTCCTCCATATAAGTTATTTGAGGAATTCCGAGTTTTTCGGCACATTGCGGTCCGGTTTGGGCGGTGTCGCCGTCAATCGCCTGACGCCCCGTAAAAACAAAATCGAAACGATTTACAGTTTTTACCGCTTGCGAAAGAATATAACTTGTTGCCAGCGTATCGCTTGCTGCCGCACGCCGATCCGTAATTAAAATTGCCCGATTCGCTCCGCGAAATAAACAATCCCGCAAAACATCGGCGGCTTTGGGAGGTCCCATCGAGATAACGGTCACCGTACCGCCGAAACGTTGTTTTATATCGAGTGCGGCTTCCAACGCGTGAAGGTCTTCAGGATTGAAAATCGCCGGCAATGCAGAACGATTAACTGTTCCATCTTCTTTCATTGCGTCTGCCGTAATATTGGCAGTATCAGGAACCTGTTTAACAAGAACAATTGAATGATACATTAATCTATCAGGATAGTTAATTTTTTTTGATATGTGAAAATGGAAAACATATTTTCGTCGCAAAAATCTTTCACAAACAGAAACATAAAATTTTTCTCCGCGATTACAATTCTGCGACAAATTCGTCTAACGATGAACAATTGGCGGCATGAATAACCAACGACTTCAACGCGATTGAGTCGGTTCGTTGATTTAATGAATCAACAATATATTTGGGAACCCGACCGAATTTATCGCTCAAGATGTCCAAAATAGCGTTCACCTTACCTTTCAATTCACCGCGAGCTTCGCCTCTTGCTTCGCCGATTTCGATTCCTTCTTGAATAATTCCTTTTTTTATGGTTGTTACCATTTTATTATCCTCCGTTCCGTTGAAAACTTTTTTAATGGATTGAACAATTTCTTCTGACGTAAGATTATGAGTCCAAGTACAATATCGGGTGATATTGGCGGTTAAATCCAATGTTTGACGTTTGTTTAAACTGGCGATTTTAACATGTTCCAAAATTCCGCATAAATGATGACCGAAAGTTCCATCGGTTGCTCTTTTGAGTGATTCGGCGATTGCCTGAGTTTCCGGTTTTCCCGGCAACTTGCCGTATTGAAACCGTTTCATATTTATTACAACAACTTTGAATTGTGGGATATATTGTTGAAGTTCTTTTGGTATTTTTGAAAAAATATCCTGAAAGAACAGTTCTTCGTTAATCTCTTCATTTCCGTTGTATAACAGGATCATCAATGGAATAGACGGTTGAAAAGTTTCCGAGTATTCCGTTGCCGTCCAACCGAAGTATAGGGACAAAAAGCAATGAGTTCCGACCTGAAGCGGTACAATCCGGCTTGGGACTGATTTATGTTCCAAAAACATGAGGACTTCCGAACCGTTTTTTTTATCGCGTAACCGTGCGGCAAACGCCACATCCAAAATGACCTCTTTGAGTTCATTGCTTAGGTAATGCGTTGGAGCCGCGACCAACTGGTCTAACTGGACATGTCGGGCAACAATCGGATCGGCGTAATGTTTTAAAAAATCGGAGGCGTACAAAGGATTTCCCAATGTTTTTCGGGCGAACCGGTCATGCGGATTATTGGGTTGTTTATCTGCTTTCTGTCCGGTTGTTTTTATTTTCTTTGTATTTATGACCATTGGGTATATTTTAGATAGGAAACCTTGAAAGTTCAAGCGGGGTTTAATTTTGAGAGATTATTTTTTCTGATTTTGGGGGTCAATGACAGACCGGTACCAACAAGGTAGACGCGATCCTTTCTCCTGAAATGTTCTCTAACCTACGCAGTAGGAGGACAAATATTCTAAATCATTACCTTCCCAATTCTGAAACAATCAAGACATTTTGTCTTGTGTTTTTCTGGTGATTGGGATATACTTAATCCCTTCATACTTTAGAATTCGGTTTTTGAACACGGAATACACAGAACACTCGGAAAAAGAATTACTAAAATTCCGTGATTTCCGTGTTCAAAACATAAAAAGCAAACACCGAATTTCAAAGATAAGAAAAGTATATTAAACGCAGTCGATTTGTTTTGTTTTTGCCGTTTGCCATGCTGAATGTCCGGACGGTCAAAATTTTGTTTTTCGCATTATATGACGCATGAATTGATTTTGACCTCAGTTTCTCAGGGATTGGAACCGAATACTTCCGGCTACTGTATTGTCGCGGAAGATCGGCATATTCCCCGTTATCTCGCTAGACGGCTTGAAACATTGAGTGAATATTGTCCTCTTTTTCCGTCCGGTTCGGAGGAAGCACGATTCCATCCGGTTGTTTATTCTCACTTGATTTTTCCGGGACACAATATCCTCTGGCACGCCCTATCACGAATCGCCGACGCCGGAACGGATTACCGTTTCCAACCGAATCAATTGGCACACCATATTGTGTTGACTGAAAACGAACTGGTTCAGGAAGGTCCCGCATGGCTTCTGTCGTTACCGGAATTTCATCTGACCAACTGGTTGACTCCTGCGGTACGTTTTACCAACGGCAGACCCATTCCCACGTTGACATTGCCGCCCAATTTGGCACGAAGTCAACGGATTGCACGGGAACGCCGTTGGACGGATCCGCATAAAATGATGTTGTTTATGCCGGATACCGATGAAAATCAGGCAACATACCGGATTTATGAAAACGACGCATTAATGAATCCCCGTCAACAACCTTGTCCATGTTGGCGGGAATTGACCGGCGACGCCGGTTGGGCTGGTATTTTGGCGGAAACGATTCAAACGGGTCAACAAACGGTTCTCCTTTTCCAACCGGGTATGAATATTTTACCGCTTTTTTTTGAAGCGATTGCTCTGTTACCTGCGGAATTGCAGTGGAAAGGAACCTTTTCCACTTATTATTTCAAGGATTTACCGGAACACACGGTGTGTCAGTGGAAAGCCGTTCTTGCCGATTCGCCGATGGCTGAACGACTTTTGAAAAACAACGATCAGTTGGTCTTGGACTTGACCAAACCGCTGGGAATGGTTCCCGATGGAGAATATGTTGAGTTTGCCAGAACCGGATTAGACGACATGTTACCGAAAAAAGAAATTCCTGAAAATCTTTTTCATTCGCAAGAGTTGACCGATAAAGAACTTTCGGCTTCCGTTGAAAATCTGTTTCAACCGGCGGCTCCATCGACCGCTTTCGACACGCCGCCTGCGCCGCTCAAACCGGACGCAACACCGGAACCCGATCCGAATTATTCCGTAGCAAAAACTTTTCCGCCGATTATTGTTAAAGAAACCATTCGGATTCAAACCAAAGTGCCGAAACAACAAAACTTGTTTAACTCGGTTCTTAATATGAAATCGCGCGGACAGTTTTATATTCTGTATGGCATAACATTTTTATTGCTTCTTGTCCTTTTATTTCTTGTCCTTGATCAGGTTACTGATTTTAGGTTAACTCGTTTTTTTCAGGGAAACGATAATACTAAACCTAAAACGGTTGCCGGTTCTCCAGTGAATCGGAACAAAATAAAAGAAGATGAAAACGTTGCAAAATCGACAACTGATACCGACGCTTCGGAGAAAGAAAAAATCAAACAAAAAGAAGAGCAGGAGAAACAACAGGAACAGGCAATGATTAACGCCGCGCAAATTCGGAAAAAACAACTTCAAGATCGGGCAAACGCTATTCGGTCTGAAATTGCGGAACAGAAAAAGCGGATTCAAATAAATCTGAACGAATATTTGTCTAATCACCAACTTCCGAAAACATTAGCGATGTCTGTTCCGCCATTTCAGGACAATCATGTCAATCCGCCGGAATTGAAAATGTTTCCTGAATTGATTGATTTGTGTCCTTTTGGTCTTGCGCTTGAATTGAAATATGTTCCGCTATTAGACATTCCGAAAGTTTATGTGGAAACTCGTAAACATACTTTTTTCCGCGAAGTTGACGAGAATGATTTGAAAGATACCGGAAAAACGAAAACGTCCGAAAATTTCGATTCCGATACGAATTCTGACGCTAACGCGAATGTTAATGCTATGACGGATTTTTCTTTGGATCAATCGACCGATTCGTTAGTTGATGAATCAACCGATTTAGAAGAATCATCGGTTACCGGATTACGTGTTCCTGTTACGGATCGGTTTGAATGGTCGGTGATAGCGGTTGATACAGAGACGTTTCAGGAAACTCCAATGTTCGACTTGAAACTAACAGAAAAAGGACTTTCTTTAGATTGGCGAATCGAAGGAATGGACGATCAACATCTTTATGATACACTTGCTGCATCGTTTGGTTTTCTCCGCGTTTTCACTGAAGACAATCATGATCAAACAAAAATTCAGAGTATTCCGCTTTTTGATCCGAGAATTCAAAAACCGCTTTTCCTGATGGAACATTTTAGTGATCCAAAAATTCAGGAATATTCCGTTGAAACGCCGTTTGCGTCGGAACTTTGGCATTCTTTTTTTGGAACAACAAAAATTCCGTTAGCGTTTCGTCTTGATGTTACGATAAATCCCGAACATTCGGAGATAATCCAAAACGAAGGAATTAAAGAAATCAATGTGAAAGAGTCGAATTTACCGTCGGAGTTTTTTGTTGAATTTCAGACCGATGTTGAATCGAAAAAAACAGTTGCCGCCGAAAGCGATACGTATTCGCCGGTAACGATTTCTTTTGAAAGTGCGGCGGAGCCGGAACGTCTTGTTTGGTATGACCGCTCGAAACGTCAGACGGAAATTTTGACACAAGAACTGGAAACCGGAAACGCCAAACTCGAAACAATCAAAAAAGACCTTGACGCGATTCGCAAGGAAATTTTTGTTTCCGGAACAGCGGAACAACGAAAAAAACGCAACGAATTACAATCGGAAATAGCGCAACTTGAAAGCAGAAATAAAGAAATTACCGATATTCTAATCAAAATTCCAGCGGCTCGTGAAAAAATTGTCAACAACCAACAACTCCGTTTCGATTATTCTGTTTACGTTATTCCGTTACGTGATAACGTTATGGAGAGGACGGATACGGTAGAAAATACAACAGAGAAAACCGAAAACCAAACTGATCGGTTACCAAAAGAAGAGTCATTACTAATTATGAAAACCGAAATGCCGGAACAGAAATAATTTTCAACGGTCTATTTTGATTTTTTATCGTCATTTTGAAAATTCAAGGAGTTTTACCATTTGTATCATTGATTTTTAATAAAAAATATTAAAATATTGTACCAATCATAACCAAGTAATCGTAAAATCAACAGGAACTACTTAGCGATGACTATACCGTTTTCCTTTTAAAAACCTGTTTTATATTTTCATTTAACTCCGCAATTTAAGGTGTTTTTACATTTCAAAAACCGGTTTTTAAAGTGAAAACGGTATAACAACAGAATATTCACACTCTGGGACGACCAAACAAGACGACCCTCACACGCCGACAAACGTAACTTGTTACGATACCTCATCTTAAAAAAAGAATTTTGCAAGGCTTTGCCAAAAGACATAAAACAAAAAATATTCGAATCACCACTAATATGGCTAGACCAATTAGCAGGATAAATTAGGAAAGGGCAGTAATTAATTAAAATAATTAAAAATCTTTTGGCAAATGATATTTTTAGAGATTCCCAATAAAAAATAGAAACATCATTTTCGTATTCCTTCGTGTATTTCGTAGTTAAAAATCAGTCGGCAAAATTCAATCTTTTGAAAACCGGTTTTTGCGCAAAATGTGATGATAATGTTGCGCGAAACGATGTGCTTCGTCACGGACGTATTGCAAAAGACGCAGTACAAACGAATGACGACTTAATCGTAGCGGATTTTCCTGATTCGGTACAAAAACTTCTTCTTCACGTTTTGCCAGTGAAATGACCAATCCCGGTTGAAACGGAGTTCGGGATAACGCCGTCAGAACCGAATGTAACTGACCTTTACCGCCGTCAATCAGTAAAAGATCCGGATGCGGATAATCGGTTTCCTCATGCGAAAACCGTCGCGTAACCACTTCCGCCAAACTGGCAAAATCGTCAATTCCCCGAACCGTTTTAATTTTGTAACGTCGATAGCCCGGTTTGAACGGCAAACCGTCGATAAACCGGACTAAACTGGCAACCATATCCGTTCCGCCAAGATGAGCAATGTCTATTCCTTCAATGGTTCGAGGAATTTTTTCCAGTTTCAAAATCTTCTGAAGACCCAACACACCGCGTCGCGGATCAATCATAAACGCTTCCGGCTGAATATGCGTATCAATTTCACCGCGTTGGTCAAGCGTTTCCAGATGATGAATCTGATCTCGGAGTTCGGCGGCAAGTTCATAGCAACGCTCTTGGGCTGCCTCGCGCATTTCCCGCTGAAGATCAGCAAGCAACGATTTTTTTTTACCCTCAAGAAACCGAACCAAACGGTTAATATTTTTCCGGTACTCTTCCGCTGTGATACGAAAATTACACGGCGCGGAACACTGATGGATCGAATGTAAAAGACAAGGACGAAACCAACGCCAACGTTCATCGTTAGTTCGTAAATCAAGCGTGCAGGTTCTAAATCGGAAAATTTTTTGCAACACAAGAATCGCTCCACGCAAACCGGATGAATTAGTAAACGGTCCAAACAACCGAACTCCATGATCTTTGGGCGTCCGTGTCATTTCGACACGAGGAAACGGTTCACGTGTACGAATTTGCAAATAAGGAAACGTTTTTGAATCTTTCAGATCACGATTATATTTCGGCTGAATATCTTTAATCAATCGCGCTTCCAACAACAGAGCGTCCACTTCACTTTCCGTCTCAATAAAATCAATGTCGCGGATCTCAGGAATCAACGGAGCGGTTCGGGCGTCTTCGAGCGCCGCTTTGTGAAAATAGGAAGACGCACGGTTACGTAAATCTTTCGCCTTGCCAATGTAAATTACACGCTCTGCCTCATCTTTCATCAGATAAACGCCGGAATGATGCGGAAACGTTTTCACTTTTTCCGCCGCCGGTGAATTGTCTAACAATTCGTTTTGTTCTTGTTTTGATAAATCATCCATGAATCTGAAACGTTAGAGACTTGAGGAACAATATGGGAGAAATGATCTTGAAGAAAAATTCTTGAAGGAAAACACTATTTGTGGAATTTTCGTGTTTTGAAAAATGTATCATTTTTTTTGAAACAAAATTATTTGTACCCAATGTCTCTTTAGTCCCTAAAAAAGGGACTTTAGGGACGATAAGGACTAATGGTAATACTGCTTGCATCCGAAAAATCAAAAGGCCGCCTACTTAATAATCGCTTACTCAATTAATTAGGCACACCTCTGATCAACTTATTTTTATGCGCTGTCTAAACTATTGCCATCGATAAAATCTTGCTTCGCGGAGGTTTTCACGGAAACGCCAGATGGAAGGCGTCAAAAGAGCGGAAATGCGAAGCGTCAATGTTTTTGAAGTGTCGGTGAATTTTGAAACGGCATAAGCACGGGCATTCGGATTCGTGTTTGCCGCAACAATTTTGAGCGGAACCAATCGATCAGGTCTTCCCGATTGAGCAAACGCCCTGCCCAATTCATAAGCCGAAAACGTAAAAAACATATCGTACACCGGAAGTTTTTCGGTTGTTCCAGAAATCGCTTCAAGAATATGTTGTTCCGCAAAACCGCCGGAACCAACCGCAAAACAAAGCGCATCCTCCCGAACTCCAAGAACAAGACGTGTTTCACGTTCCGAATATTCCGACGGAATAAGCCATGACAAAAATTGATTTTTGATAAACATGCCCGGACGGAAGGAGATACTCGTCAGAACAAACCCTTCCGATTGCATGTAATCCTTGCGGATATTCCGCGCGTAAACTTCTGGGAAATCCTTTTCAATATCCGAAAAAACAGAATCAAACGCTTCTCTAAATTTTTTACCTTCCACAATATTGTAAACGCCGATAATTCCCTGCTCAAAAGAACAGGTTGAAGCGGAGTCAAACCGTCCACTGCGCACCGCCCCGATTAACCCCCAATAATATGCCGCTCCAACTCGTCGGAAAATAACCTCAAGTTTTTGTACGTCGGTCAAAGCACCAGTCGGCGTTTTACTCAACACAAAATCAGGCATCGCGTTTGATGTTTCATCCGATGTTGTCGTTTCGGTTTCCTCCAACATGTCCTTTTCAAGTTGATCCAACGGAATTTGCGCCAACAGTTGCGCCAGACGCTCATTAGGGGTCATTGGGGGTTCTTGGAAGGGACGATTGGGACTGGTTGGGACATTGGGGACAGTTTCCAGTTTAGTTTCAGTTTCCGGTTTGGTTTCAATTTCGGTTTCCGGTTTATTTTCAATTTCCGGCTGAGGCGGAATTTTCGGCGTAAGGCGTTTTCTCGAATCCGGACGGTTACTGCTATTCTTTTCTTCCGACCGCTTTTGTAACTCTGTCCGTTCTTCTTCCATCAAAAGATATTTTCCAAGCGATTCGTCCAAAATCGTTTCAAGTTCTTTGCTCTGCGACCGCGTTAAATTCATCACAAAATGCGACGCCAAGACTGCGTTTTCTGGACGATAAAAAGCGTGAAACGGACTTTGGATATGACGGCGTTCTTGCAACAACGCGGCGCGTTCGGTGTTCGGTTTGACAATTTCTTTTTGTTCGATCACATAATCCGCTTGTTCTTCGTCGTAGGAAAAAGTATATTCAAGGAAATCGGCTTGCTCGGCAAGAGAACGAAGATAACCAATTCCTAATCGCGCGGTTGCTTTTTCAATTTCTGTTTCCGCTTGCGTAACAGCGTTCATTTCTCCAAGCGTCAATGCCGCACGGGTTGAAAGCGACGGTAAATTTTGCAAGTCGAATCTTGCGGCGATTAAATGTTTACGGTCAAGCCCTTGCAAAAGAGTGGTAGGATCATTCGGCAAGGCTTTAAGTTGTTGCTCCGACGCAATAAATAACCAACCGTTGTGTTGCTGAACATAAAGTCGTCCCAAAGGCCAATTGAAAATCTCTTGACGAATCGCATAACGACCATCAGGAAGTTGTTCGGCGTAATCGTTTTTCAGAGACTGACCAAGTTTACTGTTCAAGTTGAGCGGAGTGAAAAGAAGCGGATAATACAAAATTCCGTCCGTTTGCAAAATCATTCCAAGCGGTTGCCTTGTATCAAAACCTTGCCCCACAACCCGTTCATACACGGCAAGAAAAACATTCAACAACGCCGGTTCTTCCAAACTTCCTTTATCCAAACGGATTTCCTTTGCAACAATTTGAAGAACTCGTTTAAACTCATCGAAACTGGCAAACGAAATAACCGCAACCGGTTTAAGTTCTGTACCGTTTTCGGTGAAGAGGTTGACGATATTCCGAACACGTTCTAAAATTCGTCCATCTCCTTGAATGAGCGGTTCTGGAGTTGGCGAACCGACGCGATAACCGGGTTCGGCGGTTGGAAAACCGGGAATCCGTCGGAGTTGGCGACGAATAAACTGCGCCGACGCCGTCTCCGTCAAAAACGCCAACAAGATCACAAAACACAATATCATCCGAATAAATCGGGTAAACGCCATCGTTGATTCCTTTCACAAATAAATAGGAAAATGTAGTTAATGGTTAATTGAATTGTTCTATTGTAAGAAGCAGAATCAGAAAATGCAATCTTAGGGATATACTTTGTTGAGCGGTAAGAAATTGTCCTGTAATTGTCTATTTTAATTTTTCCTAACACAAATTTGATTTAAAATCATTCGTCCCATTTGTCCCTATTGTCTCTTAGTTCAATTTTAGGGACATAAGAGTACATTAGGGACAAATGGGACAAATCATTCTTTGATTAAAAAAGAATTTTTAGAGATTCCTAATAGAAGGTAGGCAACCTTTTGGCAAAAGGTCGCCTACCTTCTATGGTCAAGTTATAGTCTTCTATGACCGAGTTATAGTCTTCTATGGCTGAATTATAGTCTTCTATGGCTGAGTTATCGTCTTCTATGACCGAGTTTCAGTCTTTTCCAATCACCTTTCCGGTTTCCCATGTTGTCATGTATTATCCGTTATGGCGAGGAATTGGCAGGCAATATACTCCTCACACTTTAAAATTCGGTTAAACTTTTTTTCTGATATGAAATTTTTCGGCGAGTCATGTGCGCAGCAGCATCTTGTCTTTTTTGATGTTGTTGAAGAAATTTTTACAGGCGCCGACGAAGCCGGTCTATTTTTCATAATAGTTATTATCACCGGAAATTTCAGGCTTAACCATGATGATTGACAAATCGCCATAACCTTATAATATAGTAGTACAATCACCTGAATGATGAAAATGGTTTCAAATCCAAAATAGAGAACCTCTAAAAATTCAATTTGTAATATTTCCTTCAAAATCGGGATGCGTAACTTGAAACGGCTTCCTTTTATCCTTTAACTTAACTTTAAGACTAAAAACTATGTCAACATTAGAAAAACCTCGTCGGGTGATACTCAAGATTTCCGGAGAATGTTTTTGTCCGCCGAAAGAGCGCGGAATTGCGATGGATTCGGTGATGCATCTTGCGGAACAGGTTGCCGAAGTCGCCAAACAAGGAGTTCAGATTGCAATTGTGATGGGCGGCGGCAATATTTTACGCGGCGGTCAGTTCAAAGCCGCAAACGCTTCTATTCAGGAATCGACCGCTCATTATATGGGAATGTTGGCAACCGTAATCAATGGTCTTGCTCTTCAGGATGCGATTGAACTTGTCGGTCAGCCGACACGGTTAATGACCGCGTTTGCGATGGATGTTGTTGCGGAGCCTTACATTCGGCGCCGTGCGGTTCGGCATTTGGAAAAAGGACGGATTATTTTACTGGCAGGCGGAACCGGAAGTCCTTTTGTAACAACCGACACCGCCGCCGCCCAACGGGCTCTTGAACTCGGCGTTGACGTTTTACTCAAAGCAACCAAAGTTGACGGCGTTTACAGCGATGATCCTGAACAAAATCCGCAAGCGGTTTTGTATCCTGAACTGACTTACAAAGCGGTTCGGCAACAGAATCTTCGGATTATGGATCAGGAATCTATCGCCAAATGCGGAGAACACAATATGCCCATTATGATTTTCAATTTCCGTACAGAAGGAAATCTCAAACGGGCATTACTCGGTGAACGGGTTGGAACGTTTATTACAAAATAACTGCAACGGTGTTTTAGCCGAGAAAGTAAGGATAACGGAAATTTTATATTTTTTTGTATCGCATGCGGCAATATCAGGCAGACCATCTTTCGCCGAAAGGCTGCAGGAATTAGTGAAACGTCGGCAATTAGAGTTTTCCGAGCATTGGGGGGTCTGATAATTGCCATCCGTCCACAGGGCTTGGGGCAAAAGATTGCCCGCCTGAGGTAAAATGTTACCCGCCTTGAATTTCAAAGTATTAAGTAATTAAGTAATTAAGTAGAAGTTACTATCAACTCTCCGTTATCCGCTCTCCGCGATTACTAATCTAATAGATGTAAGTGAATCCGACCAACGCTTGATGTTCAGCCCATCGGTTGGCGACAGTAGCGTCATAGTTTCCGACAAGAGCCAGAGTTTTGACCGGATTCAGGAAAACTTTTGTACCAACACCGGCTTCAAAGAACGATTTTCCAACCGCAACACTTCGGACAGACATTGACGGAACATTGGTTCCAACCATCACACCATTGGCGGTAGCGAAGTCGTGACCTCCGAGCAATGCACTATAACCAAGTCGTCCGGTGAAGATTGCCCGATCCAGCGTGGTTGTTTCCAACGAAAGTCCGAATCTTGCCCGTGTTCGGCTGAGTGATGAACGTTCAAATTTCATCGCAATCGGCGAACCGGTTTCGGTAAAAGAGTAACGGAAAGCGTGTTCGGAATCCAGTCCGATGGTGGGTCTTAGGATGGCAAAGCCTAAGAACAAAGGACGTGAAACATCGAAACTGAAATTAAACGTGTCGCCGTTATACCGGCCATGAGCAACAAGGGACTGCGACGGATAATCGGGAAGATTAACGTACACATTCCGGTTGGACTTAAAGTTTTGATGTCCAAAACCGATAAAACCTTTCAACTCTATGTAACTGCCAACCATCGAACCGCCATAAATTCCGGCTTGGAAGTCGGATCCTTCGATACGGTCGTCGTTTTCGCGTAATTTTGGCGCAGAATAACCAAGTTGAAAACCAACGGAAGTATTTTGTGCAACCCGTTTATCGAATCCGATTTTGTAACCGGGTCGGTCAATTCCAAATCTTCGCGCATTTCCGTCAGACCGTACCGACACCGTTTGAACTGTCGGCGTGAACCAAAGGTTGCGCATGTTGGCAATGATTTGACCGCGATATTGTTGCGGAGGTCCCTGAGACGGCGCAACATAAACCATTTGACTGTCAAGGTTCAACCGGTCAAACGCAACGCGCCAAGGTTGATCAAGCCCCATAAACATTCCGTTGGCAATGGTATCGGGAGCAATTTGTTGTAATAATCCGCGAACAGCGGTAAGCCGTTCCGCCCGCGACAACGTATCCGTAGAATTAATAGAATTAGCAGCCAAAACAGACGAATCGGTTATATTATTTCCAAACGCCCACAATCCTTGAATCAACGGAGTAAGACCGGTTTTTGTTAAATCGGTAACACGGGCGCGATCAATATAGTCGCCAACCGCTTTCGTGTTGAACGTATTTCCGACGCCGCCGAAACCTGTTACGTTAAGATTGACGTACAAATCATGCCGGCCGGCGCCGCTGTAAACATCTTGTAAACCTAACGTGTAATAAAGGGAATCGGTGGTCGCGGCTTTTAGTCCGGTATAATCGGACTTATCGTTTCCTAGAATTTTACCAACAGTTGTAATTCCGCTTGGCGTTGTCCAACCGGTGGTGTTCTCGCCGGCATAAACGTGAACGGTTGACGTTTCTTTTCCGGTCGTTCCGCCCGATTGGAAAATCGCACTGTGTTTGCTCACATCCAAAATCAACGGATTCACCGAACCAAGCAAATCAGGATTCACATAAAAGGTCAGGTTACTGTTACCTGTCATGTAGAAATCAGAATTTGATATGATATTTCCTTGTTTGATTGTTAAATCGCCCTGAAACGATTGAACCACTCCTGAACCGATATTCGGATTATAAAACGAAGCGGTCAATGTTCCCGCTCCGTCTTTAATAATACTTGGTCGGCTTGTAACACTTCTTGAATACGGCAATGCCGGATAGGAACTCATAATCGTCCCATCGTATTGCTGATTCGAACCGATGTTAATCGTCAAGCGATTATCGCGGATATCAAGGGATGTTCCCGCTTTACCCTGAATACCAACCAATGTTGTATCCGTCAGGGTTTGCAATATTCCCGCTTGAATGTCAAAGGTTCCGTTAAATCCGTCAAAACCGGAGGCAACGGTCAAACTACCCTGTTTGACCACCGTACCGGTTCCGATAATATTTCCGCGAAATTCATTTTCATTGCGATTTTGAGTATTTCCGTCTTTGAAGTTTTGGATATTCAATGTTAAGGTATTATCGCCGATGAGTATCTTACGTGTCCAATCGCTGGAATTTTCAAGCGTCGCCACACTATCGACGTCGGTTCCTCCGCGAAGACCATTCAAGGTTTGATTCGCTCCGGCGGTACTTAGATCAAGAGTTGTTCCTTCCCCGATCAAGTCAACACCTTGACTGGTTACAAGATTATTCGCTTTTGTTGTTCGGATTGTTCCTTGTTCAATATCAGTCCATCCGGTGTAAGCGTTGGAGGTTCCATTTAATATGAGACTTCCCAAACCGGTTTTGTTCAAATCGGCTGATACATTCTGGACTTGACCGATCACTCCGTTCACCGCCAATTCGGAACCAATACCAACGTTAAAATAGGAATCATGCCGACTTCCCAATCGAACGGTATTAGTTAAGGTTACGGTATTCATGTTGTCGGCTAATTTCAACACTGCCGCATATTCGACCGAGCGATCAATATCCTTAACCACAACCGGATCCGCCATATTATCAAGATCAAGACCGATTGTAATATTGCCGGTGGTCAAGTTGGTAACATGCGAAAATTGAACGGTTCCTTGACGGATTGCCAATTGACCTTCGCCGTTGTAACCCCAACGTCCGTTTCCTTGTAACGTCAATGTTCCTGCGCCTTCTTTGTTTAAGACCGCAAAACGCGATGTTGCGGTTCCTTCGCTAACCACATCGGATTGAATAATTGTTTCGTTGCCTTCTCCGGTTGTTCGAATAACGCTGTTATTCAAATTCACTTCGACATTCGCGTACCGAATCATCACCGTTCCGCTTTCGGGACGAAGTTTCGGATCGGCTCCAAGCGTTGTTTCAAAAACCGGTCGGAAACCGTCGGATTGATAGTTGGTCGTACCAATGATGATCCGTCTTGACGCGGTATCGTTAACTTGTAAATTACTGGAAATACTTAAAACGCCATGATGAATAATGGTGTTTCCGGTATAAGTATTCTGATCGGAATTGAGAATCAGAACACCGTCGCCGGCTTTGTTCAAATTACCCGCGCCGCCGATAAGACCGTTTTGAATCACATGGAGCCGGTTAATATCGGAAATCGTTGCTCCGTTATCAACATAACTCGTAACAATCGTTGCTCCGTTATCAACCTGATTAGTTCCTTCCGTATCACCCTCGTTAGTTCCTTCGGTATCACCTTCGTTATTAGCCTGATTTGTATCAGAACTCGTTATTCTGTTACTCGCGGTAAAAACTTCATAAGCCGATGAAATGTGCGCTACTTCAATCCAGCGTTCCATTATTTGCGGATTGGTAATTCCGCCTTCGCCGACAAAACGAAATGCGGCACGATAAGCGGGATCACTATAGATACTGCTGCTGTCGCCGATAATAATTCCATTGGTCGCGCTACTATGCAACGCATCGCCATGCGGACCTAATGCTCTGGCGTCGCTGATTTCCAATGCGCCTTCATGGATGTGATAACTACCGTCGTAGGTATTACCCGTATTCGTGATTGCCACCGCTCCTGATCCGTTGAAATCATAATTAATATGAAAGGTATTACCGCGTGTCAGCGTGCTGTCAATCAGACCGTTGAGTATGACGCGATTTCCACTATCATAAATAAAATCAGCATTATCTGTCCATGAAACAACATTTCCATTGACATTGACGCCGCCGAGTCCGCCCATTCGCGTATTGAAAATGATATTGTTGCTCAGGGTTAATTCTCCAACGTCAGACGGTTTCGTAAGATAACCGCCGTTACCAAAAATCACATTGGCGGCGGTACCGAGATTTGTTTGGTTATCGATAAGAACATCAGTGCCGCCCAAAATTCTGAGCGTGGTCAAACCGGAACCATTACTTCCTCTGGCATTTAAAGTAAAACCTCCAAGTTCGGTTGGGATGGAATATCCTAAATAGGAATCTGAGTTCGCAGAATTAACGGTGATCTCGCCTGTCCATGTACCGGAAAATTTAGCATTTCCTAAAAGATCGATACAGCCGCGCGCCAAATAAGTTGAATTATTAGTCTCGCCAAGTTCGGTAGTCGCTCCGTTAAAACCTCCTCCGTTAATGATTCCTGACAGATGTTTACCAGACTCAATTTCCAATACGCCTAAACTTGAAATGTCAATTGTTCCATTATTGGAAAAATTTCCGCCAACACGGAGAGTACCGGTGCCAATATTAATGATATTGCCGTTAGAACCGCCTCGAACAATCATACGACCAACATTGCTATACGTATCACTGGCGGAACTATAATTGATTAACAGACCACCGGGTCCAACAGAAAAATTATTACTTTCAATCGTTAATTCATAACCTTGCGTGTGAAAAGTTCCAGTTGCATCAAACGCGCCAAACCAACTCAGATCTGAATCAAGCGTATAAGCATCCCCTGTTCCGCGAAAAATATCGCCTGCGGTAAAAGTAACCGTTCCAACTCGTACATCGGGGTCCGGTTCTGTGTAGAGCAAGTAAGCCTGAACAAGTCCACTATCAACATCATTCAAAACCAGTCCCTGCGGACGATTTTCGGCAACTTCCCAAGTCGCCGCCTCGCCATTTTTACCTATAGTATAAAAAGTGGCTCCAATATTGGGAGTGCCTGGTCCATTATCCTGACTTGGATCAATGGTAGTCTGCGGTCCATAACCTCCAGAGCGCTGTAATTCTGCCGCTGTTGCAAAATTGAGCGCAGTTCCACTGTAACAAGTTGCTAGAATGGCTACCAGGAAGGAACCGCATCGTGTCCGCCAATTCTTCTTTGTTGTCTTCCTGACCACTAGTTCGTTCATGAATCCATTCATTGTTTTCATAAAAGTAAACAATCCTTTCTTTCAGATATCGTTCACCATCGTCCTGTCGGCAAGGAAGCGAAAACAGTTCAGGCGATTCGAACGAACTCTCCTTAATTCGTTTTTTTATCGGAACGAGGTCTCCATTTCTTTTTCCGATAAGACGATAATCTTCTCTCCTCGACCTATTTTCCTTAGTTAAGTGGACAAAACAAGGAAAACAGAGTCCAATGCGTACACTTTCAATCGGAAAACCAATCCCTTGTACTTCACTAATTATCTGCTTCATAAAAAAATATTCAATTTTTGTGGAAAGTTTGTAGCGAATATACGCCCAATGGACAGTTTTGAGAAACACATCATTTGTTCCTTTTTAGGGACATTAGGGACATTAGGGACTAATGGGACAGATGATTTTTCCTCAAACGTTGTGGTTAAAAAACGAATTTTTAGAGATTCCCAACGGTTTTTCCTTTGTACAATTTCCGCTCAATGCCGGGAATGTAATTCGTCCAGTTTCCGCCAAGATTGGGGTCTTCAAGCATGTATTTACGAAATTCGGCAAGTTTTGAATCAAGCGAATCAATAAAATGTAAAGCAATGGCTTCCAACGTCATCGGAAGTTTCGCACTCTGATTTTCGTAGGCTCCGTGATGCGACAACAATAAATGTTTCAAAATCATTGCCGTTTCCGCGTTGAACGGTTCGCCGCTATTTTTTTCTGTTTCCTTTATTTTTTCGTTGAGAATTTCGATGCCAAGCAATGAATGTCCAAGCATTTGCCCCTGATCCGAATAAAACATTTCATTGTTAAACGACAATTCCGTTGTCTTTCCAACGTCATGCAGAAACGCTCCAACAAGGAGCAAGTCACGGTTCAGTGTTGGATACAAACCGGCAATTTGTTCGGCAACTTCCATCATCTGCACCGAATGTTCCAATAAACCGCCCGGATAAGCGTGATGTAACTTCACGCCCGCCGGAGCTTTACAAAATTGTTCCATTAACGCATCGTCAATCAGAATACAATCCGTAAGATTCCGTAAATCGGGATTGGTAACTGAATGGAGAATCTCCAGCAGTCTGGCTTTTTTTTTCGCAACATCGACCGAGTTAAACCGGACAAATTCGGTTTCGTCAATCTGTTTTTTTTTCGTATCAATTTTCGTTAATTTTTTAGCGATAAATTGCAATGTTCCCTGAAAACGTTGACAAACTCCTTCCGCCAAAACGTAATCGCCGTTCTCGAATTGATAAAACACGTCGTCGTTCACATTCCAGAGACGACCGCTGATCATACCGGTTTTGTCCGACAAATTAAACTGAAGATAGAGATTCCCGTTTTTGTTGGGACGGAGTTGTTTTTCCGAAATCTGATAGATTTCCTCAATCTTTTCATTATCACGAAACTGATTAATATATCGTCTAGGCATTTTTAATTAGTAATTAGTAATTAAGGGAGATTCTAAAAACTTCGCTTTTTATAAATCTGAACCTTAAAAATAAGGACTTAAAACCATTTTTCAGGTAAAAGATTGAATTTTTAGAAGTTCCCTTAATATTTAATGGTAAAGGTAGTTAAATGGTAAAAACTCATTTTTTGATCGACCGAAATCGACTAAAATCAATTTTAGTCGATTTCGGTCGATTGTAGTCGATCCCCAAACAGTTTTTTGAAGTTACTCAAAATTTTAAAAAAATTCCTCTTGATTAAAAACCGTGTTCTTTTTATTATCCTGCAACATTGATGTTGATTAGTTCATTAATTGATAGGTTCCGATTTGTCCGAAAGAAGCGGGAAATTCTTTCGGCAACTCCTCTCTGGAGACCGATTATTGATGAAATGCGGACGTTCTGGGGCGGTGCCGCATCGACAATAAAAGGGTCGGAGCAAAATACCGGTGTTGGAGGCAAAAACATAATCTTGCCCCAACGCCGATTTTTTTCCTTTATACTGTAAATTTTTACCGATTTTACTACAACAACCATGAAAACACAATTACCTATTGGGCGCTTCTAAAAACTTCGACTGAAATCGACCGAACTCGATTAAATTCGACTAAATTCGACTAAAATCGATTTCAGCCGAAGTTTTTAGCCGATTCGTTGTTCTGCTTCTTTCCTTGCCCATTGGTCAAGTTCTAAGAGTCGTTTGAGCGTTGGACGTTGTTCGTAGTGGTGATGTTCCAGCACGGCGCGGCAAATTTTGACGATTTCCTGAAACGCCAAACGATGTTCGAGGAAGGCGGCAACCGCCGTTTCATTGGCGGCGTTCACAACCGCACCCGCCGTTCCCGCCACTTCCGCAACCTCCAAACCAAGCGCCAACGCCGGAAAACGTTCTATATCCGGCGGATAAAATTCAAGCATCAACGATTTTTTCCAATCAAGCCGTAACGAAGTACCGTTGAACCGGTTCGGATAATTCAACGCCAATTGGATCGGTAACCGCATGTCCGGCGGACTCATTTGAGCAATCGTGGAACCGTCCACAAATTCAACCATCGAGTGAACAATCGATTGCGGATGAATTACAATTTCGATTTTACCAACGGGAATGCCGAAAAACCAACGCGCTTCAATAATTTCGAGCGCTTTATTCATCAACGTTGCGGAATCAATTGTGATTTTTTTACCCATTTCCCAAGTCGGATGGATAAGCGCGTTGTGAACGGTTACTTTGGCGAGTTCTTCCAATGTCCACGACCGAAACGGTCCACCGCTAGCCGTTAAAATTATTTTGTGAATAACAGATTGGAGATGGGAAAGCGGTGATTGATTAGGGTGAATTTCCGCCAATGTCGTTTCGTTTCCCGAATTTTCAAGGGGTTCCGATTCCGGTTCCGGCAATCCGCTTTCCATTTTCCAACTCTGGAGCGATTGCATAATCGCGCTGTGTTCGCTATCGACGGGAATGAGTAGTCCGCCGGTTTTTTGTGCAAGATCGGTAATGAGCGAACCGCCCATCACCAACGATTCCTTATTCGCTAACGCAACCATTTTTCCCTTTTCAAGCGCCGACCACGTACTGGTCAAACCGGCGCTGCCAACAATGGCGGATAACACAATATCAACTTCGGATTGCCGAACCAATTCACAAAGAGCGTCGTGACCGAAAAAAACCTCAATGCCCGACGGCAAATCCTCCAACGGCGTTCGGTCGGCGGTTTCGTCGGTAACAACAACCCAATGCGGAAGAGTTATTTTGGGCTGAATTGCATTTTTTCCGGCAGCGTGAATATGGTCGGCAACACTACGAACTGCCAGTTGACGAATTTGTTCGACCACAATATCCGTGCGCCGATGAACAGAAAGCAAAACCACTTCGAGTCGTCCCTCCGATTCGGCAATGACCTCAAGAGCATTACGCCCAATACTTCCACTGGAACCAAGAATCGCAACACGTCGCGGAAAAGGAGGTACTGACATCGTTTTTGTTTATTGTGTAAAAAGCGGTTGGTTGGAACATGATAAAATAAGATGAAACGTGATTTATTATATTCTTTTTGTTCATTCCGGCAAGCAAGCAAAAAATCAGAGAAAATCTCTAAAAATATTGTTTTCCAAAAGATTTTTAATTAATTAAGGGAACTTCTAAAAACCCCCTTGTGATTATTTGATGTGATGTTATGATATTTTTGTATTTTGTTTTTCCCATTTTTTTCCACTTCATTTTAGGATAGGTTTAT